>CAYNVK010000129.1:0-8193 GCA_964400395.1 uncultured Lentimicrobiaceae bacterium
GCATGATTTACCAGGCAAATGCTTCCATCAGCATGGCCGGGGGTATATAAGACCTCAACAGATGCGTTGCCGAATGTTATGATGTCGCCCTCTTCAACAAAATCAACAGGCACTATCAGGTTGTCAATCTTCATTCCAAAAGCGGCGCCATATTCGGAGGCCGTTTCCCAGAATATTTTGCTGTTCTTATGGCAACGGGGCTTCAGGTTAAAAGCGTTGCATGCAAAAGTGTTCCCTATAATGTGGTCCACATGAAAGTGGGTGTTCACTATGCCAACCGGTGTTAGGTTGTTGCCGTTTATAAATTGCTTCAATTCGGTTTCTTCGGTGGCAAACTGGCAGGCCGGATCCACAATCAGGCATTTGCCGCTGTTGTCCTTCAGGATATATGTATTGACTCCGAACGAGTTAAAGATAAGCCGGCTGATATTTTTATTCGTCATGTTACAGGTAAGTTTGGTTTAATTCTCAGGCATATTGCCCATGTTTTTTGCCTCTTTATACTAAATTTGGTGCGATAAAGTTATCAATTTACGTGATATGGAAATTCATAAACACGAAACCGCATAATTTTGTTACTTTAGCGGGTTGAAAAATAGCTGAATGCAAATGAAAGTACCGTCCATGCGAATAGGGGTGAGGAGCATCAGGATAGCATGCATTGTGTTGACAGGCTTCCTGTTATCGCGCCCGGTTGCTGCCCAGTTCTATAACGGTTCGCAGATGACGTTTGGTAAAAACCGTGTTCAGTATAACGATTTTCTGTGGACCTACTTCAGGTTCAATAACTTTGATGTTTATTATTATCTTAATGGCAAGGAACTGGCGCAGCATGTGGCCGACTATGCCGGTAAGTACATCCCCGAAATTGAAAAAAAGCTCGAAACCACCCTCGATAAAAAAACGCAGTTCATTGTCTACAATACCTATTCGGAACTGAAGCAGAGCAATATCGGGTTGATGACCCATTCGCGATACAATACCGGGGGTGTTACGCATATTATCGGAACCAAGGTTTTCCTTTATTTTGATGGCGACCTGAACCATTTCGACCGCCAGATTCGTGGTGGCATCACCCGGCTGATGCTCGAAAATATTATTTATGGCGGTTCAATAGGTACGCAGGTTAAAAACAGCACGCTGATCAACCTTCCGTCGTGGTATATCGATGGCCTGGTTTCGTTTTACAGCCGCAACTGGGATACCGAGCTCGACAACAAAGTGAAAGACGGAATCCTGAGCGGGAAATACAAAAAATTTAACCACCTGCTCGACGAAGATGCCGTTCTGGCTGGTCATTCGCTTTGGCGCTATGTAGCCGAAAAATATGGCGAGGAAAACCTGGCCAGCATTGCATACATGACCCGGGTTAACCGCAGTGTGGAGAGTGGTTTTCTTTATGTGCTTGGTATTTCGTTCAAAGAAGTGATCAATGAGTGGTATGAATGGTATAAGCAGATTTATTCCCCGGCAAACCAGTCGTTCAGCCCCTACAATCCTGATATTTCATTTAAGCTGAAACGCGACCGGGTGTACGATAATATTCATATAAGCCCTGATGGCGAAAAAGTGGTTTACTCGGTGAACGACAAAGGACTGTATAAGGTTTACATCGCCGATATGAGCACCGGCAAAAAAAAGGCGATTTACCGTAAGGGCTTCCGCACCGACGAAAAGGTCGATTATTCATATCCCTTGCTGGCATGGCATCCTGCGGGAAATGTTATTGCCATGATTACCGAATTTAAAGGCATCCTGTACCTGCATTTTTACGATATGGAAACCCGTAAATGGCAGGATCAGAATCTGTTCGGATACCAGAAAATTCTCGACTTTTCGTATTCGCCCGATGGGCGGATGTTTGTAATGTCGGCCGTGCAGAAAGGGCAATCGGATATTTACCTGTTCAATATTGCCGCAAAGGCTGCCGAGCCATTAATGCAGGATGTGTACAACGACCTGAACCCGCATTTTATTCCCAAAACCAACCAGATAATTTTCAGCTCCAACCGGCCCGACGATACACTCAGATTTACAAAAGAAAACATCCGGTCGTACG
The DNA here is from genome assembly GCA_964400395.1 of uncultured Lentimicrobiaceae bacterium. GTDB lineage: Bacteria > Bacteroidota > Bacteroidia > Bacteroidales > UBA4417 > UBA4417. Next base: position 2,060 of record CAYNVK010000129.1, read on the forward strand.
ATGGCATGGAGAACAACGACTTGTTTTTATACCAGCTTGGCTCGGGAAGTAACCTGGTGAAAAGGGTTACCAATACGCGCCTGGCCAACGAAATACAGCCAACTCCCTACAGTCCCGGGTACTTCTCGTACCTCAGCGATGCCAATGGGGTGTATAACCGCTATGCTGCCACATTCGACAGCACCGTAGCCTACGTTGATACAACAGTGCATTACCGGTATTTTACCCAAACATTCCCGCTTACCAACTATCCACGCTCCGTGCTTACGCAGGATGTAAGTTATACCGGGCGAAAAACAGCTGAGGTTGTTTTTGAAAAAGACAGGTTCCATATCTACAGCGGTACCATCCCCGAAGGCAGGGTTGCGCCTTTGAATAACCTCGAGCAATCGAAATACATGCTTGCGCTCGAAGCCAAAGAGGCAAAGGAAAAGGAAGCGGAGGCACTCCGTAAAGCCAATCCTGAGGTGAAAATAAAACGCAAGCGGTTTGTAGCCGTCTACGAAAATGAAATTACCCCAGCCGAGACCGATAGTGCCGGTGTTGATATCAACACCTACAGGATTAAAGGTGTGCTAACCGAAAATACCAGCATGCGGGGGAAATCGGTGGTGCAGCCGGAACTCAGCAATGCAATTATTAAGCTTCCGCAACCCCGCAATTACAATGTTGAATACTCGGTTAGCCAGCTGATCAGCCAACTCGATTTTTCCTACCTAAACCTGAGCTACCAGCCTTACCTGGGATATTCGGGGCCGGTGTACCAGAATTCGCCCACCAACGCTTTGTTTATGCTGGGTGCCACCGACCTGCTTGAGGATTACCGCATATTCGGCGGGGTAAGGCTGAATGCCAGCCTGGTGCACAACGAGTACCTGTTTGGGTATGCGAACCTGAAACATCGTATAGATCGGGAAATCCTTTTCCACCGCACCGGATTCGATGTTTCGTACAGCAATGCGCTGGTCCGCCACCGTATACACGAGTTGCATTACGTGCTTACCTACCCGTTTACTGAAATTGCTGCCTTTAAGTTTACATCCACGCTGCAGTACGATAAGCCGTACCCGCTGGCTTTTGATTATGCTACGGCAAATATGAAGGGCGAAGCCAGTACCTGGGGAATATTAAAAGGGGAATGGATTTATGACAATACGCGCGAAATTGGCACAAACCTCATGCTCGGTCTCCGATATAAGGTTTTCGGCGAATATTACCAGCTATTAAAACAGCCTTCGGTGAATATGATTGTGACTGGTTTCGATATTCGTAATTATACCAGGATTCACAGGTCGTTTATCTGGGCAAACCGTTTTGCAGGAAGTACTTCGTTTGGTAAAAACAAATTGTTGTACTACATGGGTGGCGTTGATAACTGGCTGATGCCCGAATTTAATTACGAGTACCAGATCGATTATAACCAGAATTATGCATTTCAAACCCTGGCAACCAGTATGCGTGGTTTCAGGCAAAATGCCAGGAGCGGCAATACTTTTGCCTTGTTCAGCTCCGAACTGCGTTTCCCGGTGTTCAGGTATTTCCTCAATAAACCCTTGCGATCCGAATTCCTGAATAATTTCATGATCGTAGGTTTTACTGATATTGGCTCGGCCTGGCAGGGACTCAACCCGCTCGACGAATCAAATACATACTATACCAAAACAATCAGCAGCCCTCCCCTTGATATTACGGTTAAGGTGCAGAAAGATCCGCTCATAGCAGGGTACGGCTTTGGGCTGCGAAGTACGCTGTTTGGCTATTTCCTGCGTGCCGACTGGGCCTGGGGCGTTGAGGACCAGCAAGTGCAGCCGTATATCTTTTACCTTTCGTTAAGTCTCGATTTTTAGTACCAGCAAGCGCAAGGCATTTCCGGCATTTACCTCGCTGAAATGCTTTCTTACTGCTGAAATTTTCTGATAAACCAAGCCTGATTAATGAATCTACCCGAAAAACGAATCACCGATTTTATCCACAAACATCATATTTTCACCCTGGCTACCGCGGCCAACAATCTTCCATACACCTGTACCTGTTTTTACGTGTATATCAATGAGCTCAACATGTTTGTGTTCACCTCCGACCACGGCACCCGTCATGTCGACGAGTTGCTGGCACAACCCTGCGTAGCCGGCGCTGTGGCACTCGAAACCACCATGGTAGGGAAAATACAGGGAATACAGTTTACCGGCAGGGCCGAAGAGCTGAAAGGTGATTTGTACGAAACCGCGCTGAATGCCTACCTTAAAAAATTTCCTGTAGCTGCATTTAAAAAACTGGTTCTTTGGAGTATTGTTCCCGATTTTATTAAGATGACGCATAACCGCCTGGGTTTTGGAACCAAACTCATCTGGAATCAAGAGAGTTAATGCATAATTAAATGGATATAATTATTGATATCCGACAAAAATTTGCTTGTATTTTCTTCTGCAATATTTACTGCTCATTTATCTTGAAATTGCCTATTAATTTTGATATTCTTACATCCCTTTATTTGCGGGCCTTCTGAAACCCTTTATTGACAAGGGTTTCGTTACTTATTAAGAGTGTAAACGATTTGTAGTCAGGCAAATAGATGTTCTTAACATCGATTTTGTTAATAACTGTATTTGATATATCCGGTTTGCATAGTGTAAATTTGTCAATCCTGATTTCGGAGAGTAAAAACTTTTGATACAATTGGATTTCAGGATATTCTTTTTATTATTAACAGTGAACGCCGAACAAAATGGATGTTAATCTTTTTTCACAAATCGATTCTTCAGTAGAGGAGAGTGCAAAAAACGATTTTTATGGTAAAGTACTTGAGCAACGCCAGCGGCCTGGAATCGATCAGCTTTCGGAAGCTGAACCCGCACCCGTACCAGAAAAAGTTAGCGTTCCGGTAAATGAAACACCATTAATGGATCAAACAATTATCGAGAAAAAACCGGTTCAGAAAACGATTAAAGCCTACAATCACGACGAAGTGCTGAAAGCAGCCACCGTCTATTTTGAAGGGGATAAACTTGCTGCCAGTGTGTGGATGAACAAGTATGCGCTGAAGGATAGCGATGGAAATATTTATGAGCTTACCCCCGACGATATGCACCGTCGGCTTGCATCCGAAATTGCCCGCATCGAACAGAAATATCCAAACCCCCTGAGCGAAGATGAACTCTTCGACCTTTTCCGCAATTTCCGCTACATCGTTCCCCAGGGTAGCCCAATGGCCGGCATAGGGAACAACTTCCAGGTATCCTCATTATCCAATTGCTTTGTAATTGGTGGCGATGGCAACCAGGATTCGTACGGAGGTATCATGAAAGTGGACCAGGAGCAGGTTCAGCTTATGAAACGCCGCGGGGGTGTGGGTCACGATCTTTCACATATCCGTCCGGCCGGTAGCAGGGTGTTAAACAGCGCACTTACCTCAACGGGTATCGTTCCTTTCATGGAGCGTTTCAGCAATTCAACACGCGAAGTAGCCCAGGACGGACGCCGGGGTGCGCTTATGTTATCCATTTCCATTAAGCATCCCGATAGTGAGAATTTTATCGATGCAAAAATGGAACAGGGAAAAGTTACCGGTGCCAACGTATCAGTGCGTATCGACGATGGTTTTATGAGGGCTGTAAAAAACAACAGCACCTACGTACAGCAATATCCTATCGATTCGGCTAACCCGAGTAAAGTGCAGGAAATTAACGCACGCTCACTCTGGGATAAAATTATTCACAATGCATGGAAATCGGCCGAGCCGGGAATTCTTTTCTGGGATACCATCATCCGCGAATCGGTACCCGATAGCTATGCCGACCTGGGATTCAAAACCCTTTCGACCAATCCCTGCGGCGAAATACCGCTTTGTGCTTACGACAGCTGCAGGCTCATTGCTATAAACCTGTATAGTTACGTCGAAAATCCATTCACACCGCAGGCTTCATTCAACGCCAAACTTTTTGCTGAACATTCGCGTGCTGCCCTGCGTATCATGGACGACATCATCGACCTTGAAATGGAAAAAATTGACGGTATCCTTGCCAAAGTCAATGCCGATCCCGAGGATGAAGAAACCAAACGCACCGAACGACTGTTGTGGGAGAAAATCCGTGAAAAAACGCTTCAGGGCCGTCGTACAGGTATTGGCATAACCGCCGAAGGCGATATGCTGGCCGCATTGGGCATGCGTTACGGAACCGATGCTGCAACCAGTTTCAGTGTAAACGTTCACAAAACATTAGCCATTGAGGCATACAGCGCCTCAGCCGACCTGGCAGCTGAGCGTGGTGCATTCCCCATTTTCAACTTCGAACGCGAGCGCAATAACCCGCTCATCAATCGCATCCGCGAAGCAGCGCCCGAAGTGTACGAAAAAATGGAGAAAAACGGCCGCCGCAACATCAGCATGCTTACCATTGCCCCAACCGGCAGCGTGAGCATCTGTACCCAGACTGCTTCGGGCATTGAGCCGGTGTTTATGGTTAGCTACAAACGCCGTCGTAAAGTGAATCCAAACGATAAAAACGTTCATATTACTTTTGTCGACGAAACCGGCGATTCGTGGGAAGAATACAATGTGTTCCATCCCAAGTTCCTCGACTGGATGAAAATTAACGGCTACGATGTAGAAACAGCTACCACGCTTTCGGATGATGCACTACAGGCTATTATCGAGAAATCGCCATATTACAAAGCCACCAGCAACGATATCGATTGGGTTGCCAAGGTAAAAATGCAGGGTGCCATCCAGAAATGGGTCGACCACTCCATCAGCGTTACCGTTAACCTGCCCGCCGATGTAACCGAGGATCTGGTGAGCCAGGTGTACCTCACCGCCTGGGAAAGTGGCTGCAAAGGGATGACTATTTATCGCGATGGTTCACGATCGGGCGTTTTGGTTAGCAACGAAGCCAAAAAAGAAGAAGACGTTGAAACCTTCCGCGAAACCAAAGCCCCACCCAGGCCCAAGGAACTGGAAGTTGAAGTAGTTCGTTTTATGAACGAAGACGAGCGTTGGATCGCTTTCGTAGGACTGCTGAACAACAAACCTTACGAAATATTTACCGGGAAAAGTACCGATTTTTACATCCCCGATTATGTGAAAAAAGGATGGGTAATCAGGCAAAAGGAAAATGAAACCTCTCCCGCCCGGTACGATTTTGAGTACGAAGACAGTTATGGATACAGGGTTACCCACCGTGGTTTGTCGCGTTCGTTCAAAAAAGAATACTGGAACTACGCCAAGCTTATTTCGGGTATACTTCGCCACGGAATGCCTTTGCAATATGTGGTTGAGCTGGTTGATAACCTGAGTTTCGATAACGTGAGCATTACCACCTGGAAAAACGGGGTTGTGCGTGGTCTTAAAAAGTTTATCCCCGATGGTACTCAAACCGGCCATAGTTGTCCGCAATGCCAGGAAAAGAATTCGATTGTATACAAAGAAGGTTGCATGACCTGCACCTCCTGCGGATATAGTAAGTGCGGATAGAATATCTTAAAAAACAACTCGTTTGCTAACCACACTACCACGGTTCCGGAAGGGCCGTGGTTTTTTTTTGAGAACCCGGAGATTAAAACCGTTTTTTATGGTAATCAAAAGTCTGGCTGTCGCGGTAGGCGATAAATTTACGTGCAATAAGCAGGAAAATGGGCAGGTTGTTCCGGTTCAGGTAGTCAATTGCATCGGGTCTTGAGTTGCAGGCTTCAGCCAGTATGGCAAGCAGTTGAAAGTCGTTTTTCTGCAGCCATGCATAGGCTTTTGGGTCCCCGTCAATAGCGCGGTCGAGTGCCGCGAAATGCGGGTAGCCGTTTTTTAACAGCCAGCCAAATGCATCTTCGCTACCGCGCATGCTCATGCTCAGGGCACCAAGTTCAGGATACCCGTTCTGCATCAGCCAGTTGAATATTTCCTGGTTTCCACTCAGGGTTTCGGCAAAAGCCAGCAGAATTTTGGGCTCGTAGTCTAACATGATGGATTTGAGGGTTTCAGAGGTTTGATGCTTCGCGTTTGATGCTTCGCGTTTGATGCCTTCGGCGTTTCATGCCTTCGGCGTTTCATGCTTCGCGTTTCATGCTTCGGCGTTTCATGCTTCGCGTTTCATGCCTTCGGCGTTTCATGCTTCGCGTTCAATGCCTGCGGCGTTTCATGCTTC
>CAYNVK010000130.1:0-8156 GCA_964400395.1 uncultured Lentimicrobiaceae bacterium
TTACGCGAAGTATGCACGTACCAGGTGAAGGTTGAAAAATTTACGGCTAAGCTTTACGGATATTAATCCTGCAATTTCAGGTACTTTCTTCTAAGATGCGCATGCAGCAGGGCAATTCCTGTCCCAAGCAGCGTTCCGGCCATGGCACCGGTCAGAATATCGCCGGGATAATGAACGCCCAGGTAAATGCGGCTGTAAGCTGTCAGCGTGGCATACAACAGGCACACAGGTATCAGATATTTCAGTTTCTTACCTGCAATTGTGATCATAAAAAGGGCTACGGCAAAAGCATTGGATGCGTGTCCTGAATAAAAACCATACATCCCGCCGCGGTAATCGTTTACAATATGAACCATAGCCTGTATGCCAGGATCCTGCGAAGGTCTCAAACGCATAACACCGTTTTTGGCCAGGTTGCAAAACTGGTCCGAAGCCACAATCATAAGTATTACGGCTATAATTACGGTCCAATAATGTTTCGGGAACTGTTTGTAAAGCAACCAGAGAAACCATGCGTAGAGCGGGGCCCAGAAAAGCTTATCGCTGAAAAGCCACATGATTGGATCGAAAAATGAATTGTGGTGCGCATTCAGTGCGAGGAACAGGCTCTGATCCAACGATTTTATAGTATCCAGCATCCGGAATTAAATTTGGTTATAAATACTAAAGTCACACGAGGGTCGATCCTTTGTATTTCATAATTTCTTTCAGCTGGTCAATAGTTACCACTGAGCCCGTAACAAGCGAATTGTTGAAAATGGTGCGGGTAATAATGCCGGCAACATCCTCGGGTTTTGCAAGTTTCCCTTCTTCGTGCAGGCTTATAAATTTATCGCGGTCGGGGAAGAGTGCCAGATCGGTTTCCCTGATTGATTCCTGCATACCTGTTTCGATAATACCTGGTGCAAGTGCAACAATGGTAGCTGGATAAGTTTCAGAAGTCTGCTCAAGACCCGCTACTTTGGTGAGCATATCAAGGCCGGCTTTCGAACTGCAATAAACACTCCAGCCGCTGTAAGGGAAAAATGCGGCTCCGGATGAAATGTTAAGCACAACTTTAGGTATTTCAAAACGTTCAGTACGCTTTACAAATACCGAAGTCAGAATCATGGGCGCAAGCAGGTTCAGGTGAAGATGTTTCTCAGCCCTGGCAAAATCTGTGGTTTTCATTGGCCCGACAGGGTCAAGCATTCCGGCATTATTGATCAGCGCAATCCGGTCGTGCCCGGTAAGTTTTATCTTGTTGAAAACTTCCTTGATAAATGCTTCGGCTTCGGAAGCCACACTCAGGTCCGCTTCGGAATAATACAGGGGGACATTTAATGAGGATGCGAGCTCTGTCAGATCTTCATTCATGGTCCGCGATACGGCGAAAATTGTATTTCCCGCTGTGATAAGTTTACGGACAATAGCTTCTCCTATGCCGCGCGAAGCTCCTGTAACTATGTAATAATTCATGTGTTATTAGTTTATTTTTTGAGGGTCACATGCCTGCCCGACGCAGGCGGGGAATACACCAGATTGATCATAATATCATCTTCAGTTGGTGGTTTAATTCAATCATGGCTATTTCATATAAATACCGGTTAAATTTAGTGATGATGTAAGGGAAAACGTTAGTCCTGTAAACGGCCGTAAATATACAAACAACTGAACATATTAGATGTTTTTCATGTTCATTATCCACAATATTTGTACAGGCTTTGGTTACCTGGAAAGTTAAAACACTCAAATTATAAATAGTTAGAAATCATACTATGAATAACGCAGTCTTTATTTTTGACTACCCTGCAAATGAGCCGGTTAGGTCATATGCACCCGGCTCGCGCGACCGCAAGGACCTGCAGGCTGAGCTCGACAGGCTAAGCTCCACGCAATTGGAAATTCCCTTGATTATTGGTGGAAAGGAAGTATTTACAAACAATACCGGTACGGTTGTAATGCCGCACGACCATGGTCATGTGCTTGCCCGTTACCATAAAGCCGGCGAAGCGGAAGTTAAAATGGCTATTGATGCTGCTTTAAAAGCACATCGCGAATGGGAATCATTTTCATGGTTCGAAAGAGCTTCGGTAACGCTTAAAGTGGCTGAGTTGCTTTCGAAAAAATACCGGATGCTACTCAATGCCGCAACCATGCTGGGGCAGGGGAAGAGTGCCTACCAGGCAGAGATTGATGCTGCATGCGAAACCATCGATTTCCTTCGGTTCAACGCCCATTTTATCTCCGATATTTATAATGAGCAGCCGCACAGCGACCCGGGAATTATCAACAGGCTCGAATACCGCCCGCTCGAAGGCTTCGTATTCGCGGTTACGCCATTTAACTTCACTGCCATTGCATCCAACATTAACATGGCACCTGTTATTATGGGGAATACTACGGTGTGGAAGCCTGCAACAACTTCCATCCTTTCCAATTATATACTTATGCAGGTGTTTAAGGAAGCGGGCTTACCCGATGGCGTTATTAATTTTATCCCTGGTCAGGGTTCATCTGTTGGCGACCAGGTAATAGCTCATAAATATTTTGCCGGTCTGCATTTTACGGGTAGCAACGGCACTTTTAATAAGCTCTGGCAAAATGCATCGGCAAACCTGGCAAATTACAGATCGTATCCACGCATTGTGGGCGAAACCGGGGGTAAGGATTTTGTACTGGTTCATCCCAGTGCCGGTGTCGATGAGGTTGCTACCGCATTGGTGCGCGGCGCTTTCGAATACCAGGGACAGAAATGTTCCGCAGCTTCGAGGGCTTATATCCCGGAGAGTTTGTGGCCTGCTGTAAAAAGCCGGGTAGGCGAGATGCTGGCAGAAATTAAAGTGGGCGATGTACGAGATTTCAGCAATTTTATGAACGCAGTGATCGACGAAAAATCGTTCGACAATATAATTAACTACATTGGCAAAGCCCGGAATACAAATGATGCTGAAATTGTTTTCGGGGGAACCGGCGACAAGTCGAAAGGATATTTTGTTCAGCCAACCATCATACAGGCATATGATCCGCATTTTGTAACTATGACCGAGGAAATTTTTGGCCCGGTATTAACGGTTCATGTATACAAGGACAAGGATTTCGACCAAACAGTGAAACTGGTTGACGAAACATCGCCTTACGGGTTAACAGGCTGTATTTTTGCCCAGGACCGCGGAGTGCTGATAAAGGCAGCTGATGAATTAAAATATGCTGCTGGTAATTTCTATTTCAACGACAAACCAACGGGGGCTGTTGTTGGTCAGCAGCCATTCGGCGGATCGCGGCAAAGCGGTACAAATGATAAGGCCGGAAGCCATCTGAACCTGCTCAGGTGGATCAGCCCGCGTACCATCAAGGAAACGCTTATTCCTCCAACTGATTATCGGTATCCTTTCATGAAGGCCGATAATTGTCACTAATAAACTGTAAATTTGCCGGCCCGACCGGCATCTTTCTTTTAAGAATAGAATAACTACATTTTCATGGAACAACATCGTAACGGTAAAATCCTGGCCTTGCTTTTTACCGGTGTACTTATGGGCGCGCTCGATATTTCGATAGTAGGGCCCGCCATACCGGCCATTGAACAAACCATTCGCGTAGATCACAAACTTTTAAGCTGGATATTCAGTATTTACGTTCTTTTTAACCTGGTAGGGGTTTCATTCCTGGCAAAGCTTTCTGACTTATACGGGCGGCGGAATATATACATGCTTTCAGTTGCAATATTTGCATTTGGATCAGCCATTGTTGCCCTTTCGGATAGCATAACGTTGCTGCTGGTGGGCAGGGCTGTGCAGGGTTTCGGGGCCAGCGGCATTTTTCCGGTGGCTTCGGCAGTAATAGGCGATATATACCCGCCCGAAAAACGTGGTCGCACGCTGGGAATGATAGGTGCGGTATTTGGTATTGCGTTTATCATCGGGCCGGTTATAGCAGGTGTGCTTTTACTATGGTTTAAATGGAATGTATTATTCCTGGTAAACCTGCCCATAGCTGCTGTGGTGATCTTTTTCTCCTGGCACCTGCTACCGTCGAAAAAAAGTACTGCCAAACCCCATTTCGATTGGACCGGCATGGCGCTTATTGCGCTGCTTCTGGCTTCTTTTGCCTATGGAATTAACAATATAGAAGCTGCGGATGGAATCCGGAGCTTGTGGTCATTTTCTGTATTTCCTTTCCTGCTAACTACATTGGTGACACTTCCTGTTTTTATTTATTTCGAAAAGCGTTCGCCCTCGCCTGTAGTAAAAATTGAACTTTTTGATATCAGGCAAATCCGGATTGTGGGATTGGTTGCCTTTGGAACCGGCATTATACAAGCTGTTACTATTTTTATTCCCGAAATGGCTGTTACGGTTTTTGGAGTTTCGACCTCGAAAGCCAGTTTCATGCTGATACCTTTTGTAATTGCTATAGCCATTGGTTCGCCGGTGGCAGGCCGGTTAATTGACAAGATTGGTTCAAGGGCCATTGTGATGACAGGACTTTTACTGGCAGCTTCAGGGCTGGTGCTGCTTTTTATCGATGCATCATCAAAATACAATTTTTATTCGGCCGGCATACTGATGGGGTTGGGATCAGCCATGTTGCAGGGATCGGCTTTGCGTTATATTATGCTTAACGAAGTAGCCGTTTCCGAAAGAGCGCTTGGTCAGGGTATCATCACCTTGTTTACCAGCACCGGCCAGATGACAGGCGCCACGTTGATTGGTATGATTGTAGCCTCAGTTTCGATGAGGCTGCAGGGTTATTCGCGGAGTTTCCTTGTAATTGCATTAATAGCCCTGGTAGTGATGGGCATAAGTTACGGGCTTAAAAGCCATAGCCAGGAATTGGCACATGCATCAGCAGCCAATTCAACCGAATAAAATTGTAATGCAATAAGGATGCTGACATAGCGCAATTTTTATAGCTAAAGTTTTCAACAACAAGCCTCAATATGTTGATAACTTCCTATTTAAGCCGAAATTTATTTTGGTACATTTGCCTAAAAAGGCTGATAAACAATTCATAATATTTTCTTAATACAATTACTATTGGAGAAAATATTAAAAAGGGTACCTTTGCGCCACTTTTAAGGCGTGTAAATATAGAATTCCGTTGGGTTTTGTCTGTATAAACCTTATATGACCAAATATAAAAACCAAATAATCAATTAGTTAACCAAATCAACAACCCATGAAAAAAACAAAACAATTTATGCGAAGGTTCCGCTGGCAATTTTTGCTTCTGGCCACCTTTCTGATGTCAGTTTCGCTTACTTTCGGGCAGGTAACCACATCCGGATTAAACGGTACTATCTCAAATGCAAAAGGAGAAACATTACCTGGTGCTACCGTATTGGCTGTGCATTTGCCATCGGGCACACAATATGCTTCTCTTTCGAATACTGAAGGCCGGTATTCAATCAACAACATGCGTGTTGGAGGACCCTATAAAATTACCGTTACTTTTGTTGGCTTCAAAGAAAAATCTGTTGAGGACCTGGTGCTTTCACTTGGTATTTCGACCAGTTTAAACTTCGAACTTGAAGAAGTAAGTTCGCAGTTGAGCGGTGTTGAAATCGTTTCGTACCGCAGTGATGTGTTTAACTCCGACCGTACTGGAGCATCCGCTTCCTACAGTGCAAACCGAATCGCCATGATTCCTACCATCGGCCGTACCATTAATGACGTTGTAAAATACAATCCTTTTGGTAACGGAAGTTCGTTTGCCGGACAGGATTCACGTTTGAATACTTTCACTATCGACGGTTCAGTATTCAACAATGGATTCGGTCTGGGTTCGTCGGCACAGGCTGGTGGTCGTACCGGAACAACGGCTGTATCCCTCGAAGCACTTGAAGAACTTCAGCTTAATATTGCTCCATTCGATGTTCGCCAGTCAGGTTTCTCGGGTGCCAGCATCAATGCCGTTACCAAATCGGGTACCAACGAATTCCACGGAACAGGCTACTATATTTTCCGCAACGACGGTTTAGCAGGTAGTAAAGCTGATGGGAAAGATATAGGAAACATTAACATCGATGAGAAAACTGCCGGTCTGAGCATTGGTGGTCCAATCCTCAAGAATAAACTCTTTTTCTTCCTGAATGCTGAAAAATTCAATAGCAGCAACCCCGCTCTTGATTGGACATTAAACAAACCAGGCGCAACAGGAAACGCTTCGCGTACTACTTTGGCCGATATGGAAGATCTTGCTTTGTTTATGAAAGACAAATTTGGCCGCGACCTGGGAGCCTTGGATGGATTTAATAATGAAGTTAACAGCCAGAAATTCCTTATTCGTTTAGACTATAACATCAATAAAGTTCACAAACTGGCTATCCGTTATTCGCACCACAATTCAGATGCAGGTCAGCGTATAAGCGACAGTAACAGCAGTGGAACAGCAGGCGCTGGTAACCGTACCAACCGTGCCGATGCTATTTCGCCCGAAAATACTGGCTACAAAATTATGGATAACACCCGTTCAGTAGCTTTGGAGCTAAACTCAAATATTAGTAATAAATTTTCAAACACTTTTTTAGCAACCTACAATAAACAGATTGAAGACCGTGAATACAAAACGGATCCATTCCCAACTATTGATATTCTTGCAGCTAAAGGTGGATCAACCTATACATCCATTGGATTTGATCCTTTCACTCCAAGTAATAAGTTGAATTATTCAACACTGAATCTTACTGATAACCTTACTTATTATTTAGGCGAGCATACATTCACAGTTGGAGCTTCCTATGAGTTCTATAAATCGAATAACGTGTTCTTCCCTTCATCCAACGGTGTATATGTTTACAACTCTATAGCTGACTTTAAACTAGCCGCACAGGATTTTATCGATAATCCAGATGCAACAACTTCGCCTGTACCTGTAGCACAGTACAATCTTCGTTATTCGCGCCTTCCAGGAGGTGCAGATCCATTACAGGTTCTGAAAGTTTCAACTTATAGTGCTTATGTTCAGGACGAATATAAAATGACACCTAAACTCACACTTGTAGGTGGATTAAGGTTCGATATTTTTGATTATAACGATGAAACTGCTGCTGATTTTAATAATCCGGTTGTTGATACACTCGTTTATCAGGATGAAAATGGCAATCCATATCACATTAGTACAGGAGCTTTCCCCAAAACCCGACTTCTAGTTTCCCCAAGAATTGGTTTTAACTACGATGTTTTAGGTGATAAAACCTTGCAGTTACGTGGAGGAACCGGATACTTTATTTCCCGTATCCCGCAGGTATTGGTTTCGAACCAATTAGGTAACAATGGTGTGAACACAGGATTGCTTAGTTCTACCGCAACTACTTTAAGCAACTATCCTTTCCGTATTGATCCTAGCCAATTTATTCCTGCCAATAATCCTCCTATTCAATCATTACCTGCGTATGTTGTCAACGCAACAGATGAAGATCTCAAATATCCGACCATCTGGAAAACCAACTTTGCTGTTGACTACAAACTGCCATGGGGACTTATTGCTACCGGCGAATTTATCTATAATAAAACCATCCAGGGCTTAAGGTACATTGATGCGAACCTCAAAACTCCAGACCGGAATTTCACAGGTCCTGATGATCGTGAAAGATTCCCAAATTCAAAGTTTATAAATGCAGCCAATCAAAATGCCTTTGTGCTTAAAAACACAGATAAAGGGAGTTCTTATACCTTAACTGCTAAGCTTGAAAAAACTATGCAAAAAGGATTTAGCGGATTTGTAGCATATACATATGCTCAGGCTAAAGATATTCAATCTGTTGGTAGTACCGTTCAGGCTAACATGCCAACCATGTCTGGTCAAAACTATCTTGATGTAGCTTATGCTGATAATGATTTGAGACATCGCATTATTGGTATGGTAAACTATCGTATTGATTATGGAGATAAAACAGGTGGTGCTACAATTATCACTCTTGGTATGATTTCAAATAGCGGAAGCAAAATTTCCTATGTATATGGTTCCGACCTGAATGGCGATGGACAGAGGAACAATGACTTGATCTATGTTCCAAATGCAGCAAGTGAAATGACATTTGTTGATATCGTAAAATCGAAAACAGATCCTACTGTTGTTTTTACAGCTAAACAACAACAGGATGCTTATGATGCTTACATTGAAAATAATCCATATCTGAAAACACGACGCGGTGACTATGCTGAACGCAATGG
>CAYNVK010000131.1:0-8144 GCA_964400395.1 uncultured Lentimicrobiaceae bacterium
TTCAGCAAGCCTATCAGCACAGCCGATTCCTGAATGTTCAGTTCGGCCGGTGTTTTGTCGAAGTAGGTCCGGGCGGCTGATTTAATGCCAAAGGCCAGGCTACCGAAATCAACAGTATTCAGGTATAAAGCCAGTATTTCTTCCTTGGTGTAGTTGCGTTCCAGCTTAATGGCGGTAATCCATTCCTTGAGTTTCGAAAAACCGGTTCCAAACACAGTGAAGTGTTGCTCGCGCGGGAAAAGGTTTTTGGCCAGCTGCTGCGTAATGGTACTTCCGCCTCCTTTATCGGTGCCGGTTACCATCCCTACAACGGCCCGGGCTATAGCCTTTCCATCGATGCCCGAATGTTGCTCAAAACGGGAGTCTTCGGTAGCTATAAGTGCCTTTACCAGCCAGGGCGACAACTCCGAATAATGCACATTCGAGCGGTTTTCGAGGTAAAAGGAACCCAATACTTTCTGGTCGGCCGAAATAACCTCCGAGGCAAGTTTGCTTTTGGGGTTTTCGAGTTCTTCAAAAGAAGGCATAAAGCCCAGCCAGCCCAGGGAAAGCGCAGTAAAAAACAAGGCAATAATCAACAGGGATATAAAGTACCATTTCCAGAACCACTTTACCCACTGGTTTTCATTCAGGTTTTTCTTCATTGTTCAATCTTTTTCAATCTGAAATTTGCAATCAGTTTGTTTGCTTTTTAATCAGAATACCTACATCAGTAATGCCTTTCAGCTTATCCTTACGCATGGCCTGGTTTACGGCTATAATATAATTGCCTGGTTTGCGGAAACGCACCCCTTTACGGAAAAGGAACCTGTTATCCTTGTGTTTTCCCATGCCTTTGCCATACCATTTGCCATCGGGCGCTGCCAGTATGCACTCAGCAGTATCGCGTGAGTACGTGTTGCCCGGGTAATATGCCGTTATAAAAAGGTAAAGGTTTTGCAGGTCGTAATCAGTTGAATTGCGGATTTCGAAATAAAAGTCGTAGGTTGCAAGCGAATCTTTCGAGTCGAATGAATAAAAGAGCGTATCCGTAGTTTTCCATTCCCCTTTTTCGAGGTGTGCCGTTTCGCTGTAAAACACGTTGTTGTTACATGAAGCCAGTGAGATCAGCGCAACAATAACAACCGAAAACTGAAAGAAAGCGTGCCAGTAGATGTTTTTTTTTGAATTCATAAAAATGTACCTGTCAACGTAGTAGGGGGAATTTATTTCTTTTTATCGAAACGTCGTAAATCTTCACTGGCAACTACCAGCCCGATCGGGGGTTTTTTATCCTGTTTGATGGTGAAGTCTTCAATTTTCTCCGGTATTTTACCTGCTTTATTCATTGCAATTACCTCTTTTACGCGGGCCACGGTTAAGGCAAACATTTCGTGTTCTTTCCCTTTGTAGCCAAACCACATGGTGCCTGCAAACACGTCAATTTTTTGCAACAGCACATCGCCCTGGCGGGTTTTCAGCACCACGTTTTCGTCGGGGAAACTCTTGAGTGCATCGCTGTATGCTTCTACTTCGTAGTTGAGGCAGCATTTGAGCTTGGAACATTGCCCGGCCAGTTTCTGCGGGTTTGGTGAAAGCTGCTGTATGCGTGCCGAAGCCGTTGATACCGAATGAAATCCGCTGATCCAGGTGGAACAGCATAATTCGCGGCCGCACGACCCAATGCCTCCCAGGCGGCTGGCTTCCTGGCGCATGCCAATCTGCCTCATTTCAATCCTGATCTTGAGTTCATCGGCCAGTATTTTAATCAGTTCCCTGAAATCGACCCTGTCTTCAGCGGTGTAGAAGAAGATGGCTTTAGTATCATCGCCCTGGTATTCCACATCGTTTACCTTCATTTTGAGGCCGAGTTTCAGCGCAGAAACCCGGGTTTTGTAAAGCGCATCGTGTTCGTGCGAAATAGCAACCAGCCACTTGTCGACATCGGCCTGCTTGGCTTTGCGGTACAGTTTGCGCATATCTTCCTTGGCCGGGTTTACCCCTTTTCGCAGCATCTGCAGCCTGGCTGTTTCGCCGGTAAGGGTTACAATGCCGATATCGTGCCCGGGCGAGGCTTCAACAGCTACAATGTCGCCGTTATGCACAGCAAGGCCTGCCGGGACCCTGAAAAAGTCCTTGTGGTTGTTTTTAAACCTGACTTCCACACAGTCGAACCTGGCGGCATTTGCAGGTAGCGGAATTTTACTCAGCCAGTCGTAAGTAGCCAGTTTAGCACATTTCTGTTCAGCTCCGGCGCGGCCAATTAAAGGGTTGCTATGTCCGCAACAGCCTCTGGCTCCTACATTTTCTCTGTTCGATATATTGATGGGTATGTTTTCTTCCATGTTTGTTCATTAAAATCCTTCGCACATCTCTGGTATCAGTAACGAAGGGGTTGATATATTAGTATAACCCGCCGGCTTGTTTCATTTGAAGCGAAACCGGTCCGTGGGTCCGAAGTGACAAATTTACGCTTTTTTGGCTACTGGCGCTGCCGGAATTTTTAATATCCTGGCAATGAGGTGCGACAGGTCAGTAAGTACGAGCTGTGCATTGGCATTTCGCTCAATGTGAAAGATGGCCCTGTTAAATTCCTCATTAAATTTCTCGATGTTCTGTGGATGAATAAACGGTGAGAAGTTTTTGACAAAGGCCAGTTCATCGCCATCGAGTTTTACCAGGTGCTGGTTACCAACATTGTACTGCAGGCAAATGCGGAACATCTCGAGCCCGTATGCGAGCATTTCTTTTTGTTTTTCGCGGCTTCCGTCGCCAAGTAACGAGGGAATTACATCGAGCAGTTTATCATAGTCCTTCAGGTTGCCGGCAATGGTAAAGCAACGGCGCATCCATTCGCGGAAAAGGTTAAAGCGTTCCTGCTCAGCGGCCAGGGATAAGTTACCCGACCCTGTTTTTCCTGCCAGCATCAGCGCTGCGGTATAATTGCTATCTGCCAGCCGGGCAATTTTTGAAGCATCGGCTTCAGCAACCTGGTATTGTTGTTCGAGTGCTTTTTGTATATCGGCATCTTTCAGCCTGGGTACTTTTATCAGTTGTGCCCTCGAAAGTATGGTAGCAATAATTTGCTCCTGGTTTTCGGAGATCAGTATAAAAAGTGTTTTGGCGGGTGGTTCTTCGAGGTTTTTCAGCAGCTTATTGGCCGAAACTGCGTTCATTTTTTCAACCATCCAAATAATCATCACTTTATACTCAGCTTCATAAGCCTTGTAAGCCAGTGTGCGGTTAATCCCATCGGCATCTTCAGCATTAATAAATCCTTGCTTTTTATCAATGCCTATTTTATCGTACCAGTCGGGTAGCGAAACATAGTATTTATTTTCCGTGAGAAATTCGCGCCAGGGCACGATAAAATCCTTCGACAGTACTTTATTTCCTGTAACCTCTTTTGTGCTGTTGATCGGGTAAAGGAAATGAAGGTCGGGATGGATGAGTTTACTGTATTTTTTGCAGGATGGGCATTCGCCACAGGAATCGTCGGGTGTGCGATTGCGGCAATTTATATATTGGGCATAAGCCAGCGCGAGTGCCAGTTTGCCCGAGCCTTCCGAACCCAGGAAAAGCTGTGCATGGCTTACCCGGTTTTCGAGAACTGTACGCCTTAGACGCTGCTTCAAAGGCTCCTGCCCGATTATATCACTGAATTTCATAGTAAGAGGTGGGAAAACTTACGGCCAAAGGTAAGAGTTTTTTACCAGTCGTATGAAGTGGTTTTGTGTATAAGCGGATGAACTTTCTCGTTGTTTTACTTTTTTTTGTTCAAACACCAAACATCGCTGCTGATTTTGAAATATGACAATGATCAATAAACAAAAAAAAGTCCACACAGGATAATGTGTGGACTCCGGATATCTGTATTATAAACACGATCAATCAATCATTTCGGGTCAATCAGCGTATTAAAGGCAAGCTTTAAACCCCGCCTCCTTTTGTCTGCCGATTCTGAGAACCGATTTTCGCACCCAGAAATTCGCGGTTCATACGGGCGATATTTTCGATGGATATCTGCTTGGGGCATTCAGCTTCGCAGGCCCCTGTGTTGGTACAGTTACCAAAGCCGAGCTCGTCCATTTTTGCAACCATAGCCTGAACCCTGCGGCTGGCTTCGGCTCTGCCTTGCGGCAGCAACGACAAATGCGAAACCTTGGCAGCTACAAACAACATGGCCGAAGCATTTTTGCAGGCCGCCACACAGGCACCACAGCCAATACAGGCTGCTGCGTCCATAGAAGCATCGGCATTTTCCTTGGGAATCAGAATGGCATTGGCATCGGGAATACCGCCTGTGTTGGCCGAAATAAATCCGCCGGCCTGTATTATTTTATCAAAAGCCTGGCGATCGACCATCAGGTCGCGGATCACGGGGAACGCTGCTGAACGCCAGGGCTCAATGGTAATGGTATCGCCATCTTTAAACCTGCGCATATGGAGCTGGCAGGTAGTAACGGCATCGTCGGGTCCATGCGGGCGGCCGTTAATGTACAGGCTGCATGCCCCGCAGATACCTTCGCGGCAGTCGTGGTCGAACACCACCGGATCCTGGCCTTTCATTACCTGCTGTTCGTTAAAAACATCCAGCATCTCGAGGAATGAACTGCTTTCGCTGATGCCGGTTACTTTATAGGTTTCAAATTTGCCTTTGGCTTTGGCATTCTTCTGACGCCATATTTTGAGTGTAAAGTCCATCTTTTCAGGTTTTAGGTTTTTGAGCTTCAGGAGTTATGACCTTTATTCTGGCCCTGAGTGTATCCTGAAACTCGCTTCCTTTTATGTTGATAATTCGGAGTTTTGAACCGGTACAAATGCCGGTAATTCCCGCTTGCTATTATTTATAATTCCGTTGTTTTACTTCAATTGCTTCGTAATCGAGTGGTTCCTTATTCAGCAATGGCTCCTTGTCCTCACCCTGAAATTCCCAGGCTGCTACATACATATAATCGGAATCATTACGTTTGGCTTCGCCTTCGGGTGTCTGGTATTCTTCACGGAAGTGTCCGCCGCACGATTCTTCACGTTTCAGGGCATCCAGGGCCATAAGTTCACCCAATTCAAGGAAATCGGCTACACGACCGGCCTTTTCGAGCTCGGGATTCACTTCGTTGAATTCGCCGGTGATTTTCACATCTTTCCAGAATTCGGCCCTCACTTCGCGGATCATGGTGATGGCTTTCTGCAGGCCTTCTTTATTGCGGGCCATGCCAACATATTCCCACATGATCTTTCCGAGTTTGCGGTGGAAATGATCTACGGTCTGGCTTCCTTTAACATCGAAAAGCTTCTGAAGCCTTGCTTTCACCTGTTTTTCCGAGTCTTCAAATTCGGGCAGGTCGGTCTTAAAACGAGGCACGTTGATCTGATCGGCCAGGTAATTCTGCAAGGTATATGGCAGTACGAAATAGCCATCGGCAAGTCCCTGCATCAGCGCCGAAGCACCCAGGCGGTTGGCTCCGTGGTCGGAGAAATTGGCCTCGCCGGCAACAAACAACCCTGGTATGGTCGACATCAGTTCGTAATCAACCCAGAGCCCGCCCATGGTGTAGTGTACGGCCGGGTAAATCATCATGGGATTTTCGTAGGGGTTTTCGTCAACAATTTTTTCATACATCTGGAAAAGGTTACCGTATCTTTCTTCAATAACCTTTTTACCCAGCCTGTTGATAGCTGAAGCAAAATCGAGGTAAACGGCTAAGCCTGTTTCGCCAACGCCAAATCCGGCATCGCAGCGTTCCTTGGCTGCACGCGAAGCAACATCGCGGGGTACCAGGTTACCAAATGCAGGGTAACGGCGTTCGAGGTAATAGTCGCGGTTCTCTTCGCTGATGTCCCTGGGTTTAATTTTATTGTGACGGAGTGCTTCAACGTCTTCCTTGCGCTTGGGTACCCAAATGCGGCCATCATTACGTAAGCTTTCGCTCATCAGCGTTAGCTTCGACTGGAAATCGCCATGAACCGGGATACAGGTAGGATGTATCTGGGTAAAACAGGGGTTCCCGAAAAATGCGCCTTTTTTATATGCTTTCCAAACGGCGGTAGCGTTGCTTCCCATCGCATTTGTCGACAGGAAAAATACATTTCCATATCCGCCGGTAGCAAGCACAACGGCATGTGCCGAGTGGCGTTCAATTTCGCCGGTAACCAGGTTACGTGCAATAATTCCGCGGGCACGGCCATCAATTATTACTACATCAAGCATTTCGTGCCTGGTGTACGATTCAACGTTACCGAGGCTTACCTGCCTGCTCATGGCACTGTAGGCGCCAAGCAGCAGCTGCTGCCCGGTTTGGCCGCGGGCATAAAACGTACGCGAAACCTGTGCGCCGCCAAAAGAGCGGTTATCGAGCATTCCGCCATATTCGCGGGCAAACGGAACACCTAATGCAACCGATTGATCGATGATGTTCCCGCTTACTTCTGCCAGCCGGTACACGTTGCCTTCGCGGGCACGGTAGTCGCCACCTTTAATGGTATCGTAAAACAAACGATATACGCTATCGCCGTCGTTCTGATAATTTTTGGAAGCATTTATACCCCCCTGAGCTGCAATGCTGTGTGCACGCCTGGGGCTGTCCTGGTAACAGAATGCTTTTACTTTAAATCCCAATGCGCCAAGTGAAGCAGCGGCAGATGCGCCTGCAAGTCCTGTGCCTACAACTATAACATCGAGTTTTCGTTTATTCGCGGGGTTAACAAGGGCAATATGATCTTTGTAACTGCTCCATTTCGAAGCAAGTGGCCCCTGGGGTATTTTTGAATTGAGTTTTGCCATACAAATTATACTTTTATCAACTGACAATCAGCAGTTTTTTGTCTTTTACTTTATAAACATGAAAAACAAGGGGATGCTTGCAAATCCGAGCGGAACCAGGATTGCATAAATGGTGCTCACCACTTTAATAAATGGAGTGTATTTGGTGTGGTTGAGTCCCAGGGTTTGAAATGCCGACTGAAATGCATGGTGAAGGTGAAATCCAAGGAATACCATCAGTACCACGTAAAGTATGGCGTAGAATTTATTGGCAAACAGCAAAACGGCCATCTGGTAAAAGTCTTCCTTTCCAAGCCCTTCGGGTGGACTAACCAATCCTAATTTTACAAAATAAAAGTTAAAGAAATGTACACACAGGAACACGAAAATAATGGCTCCGGTGTGAATCATGTACTTCGAAAAGAATGAAAGATGCGAGTATCCCTCTACTTTGTAGCGTACAGGCCTGGCCATCCAGTTTTGTACCTGTAATATTACCCCGAAGATAATATGGATTGCAAAACCACCAAAAAGAAAAATCTCCATTATCTTGATTAATGGATTGGTGGTCATAAATTCAACGGCTACCATGTATGCCGCACCATTGTCGTTCGACAGCAGCAGCAAGTTGATTACCAGATGGATAACCAGAAAAGTAATTAAAAACAGACCCGCCAGGGCCATTACCACTTTTTTGGTGATGGATGAGTAAGTTAATAGTTTATTGCCCATACGATTAATGATTTGATTTTTACAGCCGATAGTGAATTTGAGTTTGAAAATAATCCATACTTTTGGCTGATAGTAAGAGTCGGCAAAGATACTACAAAACTTTTCCGGCTTGTGATTAATATCCATTTTTTTCGAATGTGATTGCAAATTTGTTTTAACTGATTAAATCTCAATTGTATGCGTTATCAACCCATCAGCAGTAAAATGTATGAGCGTAACAGGGCTAAACTTGTTGCCCGGATGAAACCAGGCTCACTGGCCATCGTGAACTCTAATGACGAGATGCCCCGCTCCGGCGATCAGACCTTTAGTTTCAGGCAAAACTCCGACATGTTTTACCTAACCGGCCTCGACCAGGAAAAATGCATTTTATGCCTTTGCCCATCGTCCCCGGTTGAAAGCATGCGCGAAATTGTTTTTACCGTAAAAACCAATGATATGATGGTGGTTTGGAACGGGCACAAATATACCCTCGAGCAGGTAACAGAAGTTTCGGGAATAAAAACGGTAAAATGGCTCGATGATTTTGAGGTTACCCTTCGCGACCTGATGTCGCGCGTGCAAACCGTGTACCTCAATCAAAATGAATATCCCAAATTTGTAACCGAAGTGCCGCTGATTGATGCACGTTTTGCTAACCGGATGAAGCATGATTTTCCGCTGCATACCT
>CAYNVK010000132.1:0-4653 GCA_964400395.1 uncultured Lentimicrobiaceae bacterium
TAGCGGCTGTGCAAATTGCACTTCGCCATGAAACTGATTTTAACATTACCAAGCTTTTGACTTACTTGATTTTACATCCCATATCAAAGCAAAATTAATACAGGCTAAGCTGTAAAATTCGGGATACGGAATTCGGGTAGAGCAAATAAGGAATAATTTTGCATGAATAAAAAAAATTGTATTTTCGCATTTCCGAATTGAAAAAGCATATTAACCACCTCTCAACCATTACTCTGTATTTCAGCATTTAGGCCAAAATATGGTATGCTTTAAAATTATCAAACATTGTTTGTTTACGCACATGTAACTGATAAATAATGGTTTAGAATCTAAACATAAATTTTATGAAACAGTATGGTGATCTACCAAAAGAATTTACTGCGTTTGAAAGTTCAAAAATTGTAATCCTCCCGGTACCTTACGACGGTACTACTACCTGGATTAAGGGTTCCGACAAAGGGCCAAAAGCAATAATTGAGGCCTCAGCAAACCTTGAAATGTACGATATTGAAACGGATAGCGAAGTACATAAACTTGGTATTCACACTGCAGATCCTGTTTTAGAAGCTTCGTCGCCGGAAGCCATGGTAGAAGAAGTGTATAACAGGGTTAAAGCCTTGTATAAAAAGAAAAAATTCCCGGTTATTCTGGGTGGTGAGCACACAGTAAGCATTGGTGCTTTTAAGGCAGCTAGCGAACTATACGGGGACCTCACCATTTTGCAGTTCGATGCACATACTGATATGCGCAACGAGTATAATGGTTCGACAATTGATCACCACTGCGTGATGGCCCGTGCTTCGGAAATGGCACCTGTAGTGCAGGTTGGCATACGCAGTATGAGTGCAGGCGAGCGCGAAGATATTCAGCCCGACCGCGTTTTTTACGCCATGCAGATTTACGATCAGTCGACCTGGATGTACGAACTGCTGAACAAACTGAGCCGCAACGTTTACATTACCATCGACCTTGATGTACTGAATCCTTCCATTATGGCATCAACCGGAACACCGGAACCCGGTGGAATGAACTGGTTCGATATCATAAACATACTCAAAAAAATAAGCGAACAGGTTAACATCGTTGGCTTCGACATTACTGAACTGGTACCAAACAAAGAGAACAAGGCACCCGACTACCTGGTAGCCAAACTCATTTATACCATGCTTACGTATAAATTTATAACAGGCATCAAATAATCCTGGCGATACAAACCTATTGAAAGGCTGTACTTTTCGTTAAGTACAGCCTTTCTTTATGCAAACAGCAATCTTCCTGAAACGGGGATATTTTGAATGACAGGCTTTACATGCATATGAGGCTAAAAACATTTGAGCGCTTTAATTTCAAATATCCTTCCATCAGCATAGCTTTAGTGCTGCATAAAAACGATAACTTAAAACAGGAAATTAAATTAAGAAGACTTATCTTTACCTGATATGCTGTAATTTTGCCGATGCGACAGATGACTTTAATACACCTGTAACCGATTTAAAACATGTTAAAACACTTCACCTTCAGCACTGTACGTTCGCACATCATCATTACTTTCGGATTATTACTGAACGCCCTGGCATGGACAGCATTTCTTATTCCGGCTGAAATTACAGGTGGTGGCATTACCGGTGTGTCGACCTTAATTTTTTATGCAACCGGGTTCCCCCTGGGAATTATGTACCTGGTTATTAATGCTATACTGATATTGATTTCGATAAAAATACTGGGAACAAATTTTGGGGTAAAGACCATATTCAGCGTGGTGGTGCTGGCATTTTTCCTATCGTTGTTGCAGCGTTATATCACAAAACCGATTGTTAATGACACTTTTCTGTCGACAGTAATCGGGGGTATACTTGGCGGTGCCGGCATAGGAATTGTTTTTTCGCAGGGAAGCAGCACCGGTGGTACCGATATCATTGCCATGATCATTAACAAATACCGGAATATCAACCCGGGGCGGGTAATACTTTATCTCGACATATTTATCATCGCGTCTTCTTTCCTTATTTTCGGGTCGCTCGAAAAAATTGTATACGGCTATGTTGCCATGGGGCTTACTTCATATACCATCGATTTGCTATTTACCGGTTCGAAACAATCGGTACAAATGTTTATTTTTTCGAGGAAATACGACCTGATTGCCGATCGCATCGGGAAAGAACTAGGCCGCGGAGTTACAATTATTGATGGCCACGGCTGGTATACCGGCGAGGAAACTAAAGTACTGCTGGTGATGGTAAAAAAACCGGAAGCCAGTTTTATTTTCAGGATTATTAAAGAAGTGGATCAGAATGCTTTTATGTCAGTAAACAATGTGATGGGCGTTTACGGCCAGGGCTTTGAACGGATACGAACCTAGTAACAAAATACTGAAAGGTAGTTTGTTATTTACTTTGCTGATATTTCGATGAACTTATAAATATGACCAGTTTCTGGGGATCGAGCGAAACTATTTTCCAGGTCTGTATGGATGTTCCGCCCCAGTAACCCATGGTAAGCTTGATTTCGGATCCGTTTTGGGTCCAGGTGCCATCGTAATCGGAAGTTGAAATTGGCGGGGTGCCACACCAGCCCGAATTCTGGCGCGCAATTAGCTTATTACCGGACTTAAAAGTGAAACCATATTGATTTTCAACCAGGTTTCCGGCTCTCTCGTAAGTAATTAATGTATCGGTATATTGAGGATTTATCCAACTTCCGATGAGTTCAGCATTCCCTTCCGGCAGAATGATTTCTTCCTTCTGGCAAGCTATTAGTATCAAGGTCAGCAGCAGGGCTGAGATCATTGTTTTCATTTACACCAACTTATATTTACAAAAGTACACAAATTTTCAGGAATCTTTTGGCCTAACCCAGGCATTACATGCAGCTGAACAGGCCTGAATGTCAGGTTAAATCGCTCCAATTGGTATTTTACTCAGCAATTTTATGTTTTGCAGATCGGCATAATTATATTGGTAAATACCATCCTGTGCAATCATGATCAGTATGCCATTGTATGGAATCACATCATATGCTTTGAGATTGGTATAATGTTTAAGCAAGTTCATATCGATCTGTAAAGGATCGGTGGCATTGTAAATTTTTAGTCCGGCTTCCCCGTCGCATACAAATAACGTTTTTTCGTTAATGCCAAGTCCATAGGGTTCTGACATGGTATAGCTTTTCATCAGCACCGGGCTTTGGATATTTTTCAGATCGATCACTTCCATTACATTTTGCCAGTTTCCGCATCGGTTTCCGGCACGAAGCGTAACATATGCCAGTTTATCCTTAACAATTACCGGGTCGCAGCTCTGAAAATGGTCGTACGCTGCTTCATAAACAGGCGACGATGGCTCGGAAATATTATAAATCAGCATGCCGGTTTGCGTGCCAACAAAAAGG
Organism: uncultured Lentimicrobiaceae bacterium; assembly: GCA_964400395.1. Lineage (GTDB taxonomy): Bacteria > Bacteroidota > Bacteroidia > Bacteroidales > UBA4417 > UBA4417. The sequence goes on from CAYNVK010000132.1 coordinate 3,388, forward strand.
TTTTCGCCATCAATAAAAATGGTTTCGACCATGCGCGAAGTCTCTATTTTTGTTCCTGCCACAGGCGCTGCGGGCTGGCTGATATTTACCACCTGCAAACTGGAATTATTCAGACCATAAAACTGGTTTTCGTAAATAATAAACCTTGCCAGCGACCCGCCGGTGCCTACCGTTTGAGTAAGGCCACTGCTTGTTTCATTCATCATATAAAGTCCTGCACCCTTATCGAAATAGTAATACGGACGAATCATATTTTCATCAACTTCTTCGGTAATTTCGCAAACCTGCCATCCTACAATTACCCCTTTCTCCTTATCAATACCCGAAATCGGAAAAGTTCCCGAAATCTCGGGGATGGTGTAAGGAAAAATATCTTTTATACGGGCAACTTCAACAGGCTGGCTGATGTTTGAAATATCAAGCACAATGAGATCGACATAGGTATCGGCAAACAAATAATTACCCTTCACAGCCAGGTCGACATTACCCGGAATATCAATAAATGCGATATTTGAAGGCGAAGCCGGGTCGGAATTATCGAACACATGAATGCCTTTATATTTTTCGTTTACAAAAAGATAGTTATCCTTGATGTAAATTTTTCCGGAAGATACAATGGGAATTGCTGCCGTAGATTTTACAGGCTTGCGCAATTCTTCGTACGACATATACCTGGGGACATTGGCTGTGTAACGGCGGTATTGAATGGAACTGTCCTTGCACGAAAACATACCCATCATTGAGAGCAAAATCAATGGAACAGCAATAAGAATTCGTCTGGTTTTCATTTTACGTATGTTTTTTAATGTTATTTGATCCGTTATTGCGGAAATGCTATTTTTAATTGAACAGGAATCCAAAAGAAAAAGTAATTCTGTTGAATTCGGTATAAGTGATGGTTTCATCCTGATGACCCGATAAGTACCAGAGATTTGTACCTGTAATAGCTTTGGATTTCTGGTACCTGTAACCAAGGCTAAAAATCAAGGCATTACGTTTTGTAAAATTGAATCTTAACCCTGCACCGGTACCCGCCAGCACTCCGCCATAATAATCGGGCTCATATTCATTTTCCTTTTTTGATAAGGGCAAGGCATAACCAACTTTGGCATACAAAAATGGTGAACAGGTGCCATCGAAAAAGCAATACGAAACATCAGCCGAGAATGGAAGCTGCTGATAGTTGAACCATTCAGTACCCAGCCCCACGCCTGCCGACAACCGAAACGGGAATTGGTACGAGGTTACAAACGTGAATCCTCCCGA
>CAYNVK010000132.1:4753-8113 GCA_964400395.1 uncultured Lentimicrobiaceae bacterium
GCAACCAATTTATCCATCAAACCATTTTCAATAATCAAAAGGGTTAAAATACTGTGAATTGGTTGTATCATAACCCAATAAACCTGCTAAACAGAATAAATTGACCGTTAAAAGTATTTATAAGTCAGTATTTAAGCACATAACTACTTATTTGAAGCTAAACCAAAGAGATATATTCTTATTTTTGTTAATTAATCAATCCTATCCTATGAAATTTTCGTTACCCTTTAAAGGCCGGGTAGCCATACTGGCCGTGATCGTATTTTCATTATCATTTCACGTTAAAGCACAAATGCAGGAGATACAGCAAGCGGTATATTCTGATATTTCGGAGCCTTTACGCGATATGCAGGTAAAAAAGCCACCATTCTGGAAAAAATGGTCTGCTGAATCCGAGAAACAAATACCAAACAAATTTCACATCAGGCCGGTAATACATCCTGATTATATGAACCAGGCAGATGCGGCTTTGCAAAAATCAGCATTAAAATCTGCAACAGCTGCTGTTATAAACCCTGCAATAAATTTTGACGGACTCGACAACTCCGATAATACCGACGGACGAGTAACGCCGCCCGACCCAGCCGGCGATGTAGGCCCGAATGATTATGTTCAGGCAGTAAACAGCATGTTACAGGTATTCAGTAAAACCGGTGTGTCAAAATATGGGCCAGTGCCGACTTCCACATTATGGAACAACTTTCCCGGCGACTGGGCAGGCCATAACGATGGTGATGCCATTGTAATGTACGACGAAGTGGCCGACAGATGGATCATAAGCCAGTTTGCGGTCGATTGCGGCACTTATCCCAAGTACACGGAGTTCGAACTGGTGGCAGTTTCGCAAACATCTGATCCTTTGGGTGCTTATTACCGTTATGCTTTTCAGTTCGATCATATGCCTGATTATCCCAAAATGGGGATATGGCGCGATGGATATTATTTATCAGTAAACCGTTTTAATACCAATAATTCGTCGTCGCCTTTTATAGGCGCGGCCATGTGTGTGCTTGAACGCGACAAAATGCTTGCCGGCGATCCCACTGCAAGAATGATATATATAAAAACAGAAACCCTGGGCGGCAGCGGTTCGAGCCTGGGCAGTGATTGCTCGAGTATGCTTCCGGGCGATTGCGACGGTACTTTCGCACCAGCAGGAACACCCAATTATTTCACATATATTAATGATGATTCATGGGGTGGCAATGATGAACTCAGGATCTGGTCGCTAAAGCCCGACTGGAATGCAAACACGGCTGCATGCAATTTTGTAACTGCCTTGCCGGTAGCAGCATTTGCCACTTACTCCTCTTATGCCATTTCACAGAAAGGGGTTTCGCTTAAACTGGATGACCTCAGCGACCGGCTGATGCACCGCCTGCAGTACCGGAATATGGGAACATACGAAAGCATGGTAACCTGCCATACCGTGAACTCAGGAAGCAACATTGCGGGAGTACGCTGGTACGAAATGCGTAAAAACGGATCCAGCTGGACCTTGTACCAGCAGGGCACTTATGCTTTCCCCGACAGCAAATCGCGCTGGCTGGGCAGCATAGCCATGAACGGCAGCGGCGATATAGCCCTGGGTTATACCCTTTCGGGCACGGCTGATTATCCTTCGATATATTTTACCGGACGCCGGTCGAATGATGCTTTGGGAACCATGACTATTGCCGAAAGCCCGATAAAAATCGGCGCAGCATCCATGACCGGTGCCGATCGCTGGGGTGATTATGCCATGATGAGTATTGATCCATCGGACAATAAAACATTCTGGCATACAAACCTGTATGTAGGCACCTATGGCGGCAGTTATCCCTGGGCAACCCGGATTGCATCGTTTGTTTTTACCAACGATCCGCTGGTTGCAACACTTCCGGCCACCTCTGTTAACAGCACATCGGCAACACTGAATGGTAAAATAAATTCCAATGGATTGGCTACCACATATTTTTTCAAATGGGGAACTACATCTGCCTACGGCAATGTAACAACCACAACCGATGCCGGTTCGGGTTCTGCTGATGTACCGGTTAATGCAGCCATTTCAGGACTTACCGCGGGAGCCACCTATCACTTTTGCCTGGTGGCTACCAACAACGACGGTACAACTACTGGCAGCGACCTTACCTTTATTGCAGGTCAGGCCGAAGTAATTACTGCAGCCATTACAAATATAACAGCTACAACAGCCACGGGAGGTGGTAATGTTACCGCCGACGGAGGAAGCACAGTAACGCGGGGAATCTGCTGGAGCCTGAATGCCAGCCCTACTATTGCTGATGCACATACAACTGATGGTACAGGAACAGGAGCATTTACCAGTAACCTTACCGGGCTTACTCCAGGCAGTGTGTATCATGTTAGGGCATATGTAACAAACACTGCAGGAACCGTGTACGGCAACGAAGTAACCTTTACATCAACCACACTTGCTGCACCTGTCGCCACTGCCGGTACCAATATACAAGCCGAAGGATTCACCGCCAACTGGAATGCCGTGGATGGAGCAACTTCATATTACCTCGACGTTTCATTATATCCAACTTTCAGTATCGGCGGAGGCACTTCAACGCTTTCGGAAGGATTTGATGCAGGATCCACGGCACCTGCCGGCTGGACGTTTACTAACATTGGAGGAACCTATACCACTACCGGGAATTACGGTTTAAAATCGCCTTCGCTAAAACTTGACGCAACTGGAGATGCGGTTGAAACAGCCACACTTACATCAGCATCCACTGAACTGGCATTCTGGTGCAAAGGTCAATCGACCAATGCCGAAAGCGCCCTGCTGATTGAAGGCTACAACGGAAGTTCATGGGTTACTATCGATAATCTGAATCCCTTGCCTACTACCTCAAAGATCATTTCCTACAATAGTTCTTCAACACCTGCATTACCTGCCGGAATTTTAAAATTCAGGCTCTCTTACTCCAAAGGCACTGGTAACCTGGCCCTCGACGATGTAACCATTACATCGGGAGGTACTGTTCCGGCATTTATTAATGGTTACGAAAACCTGCTGGTAAACGGAACTTCGCAAAACGTGAACTCACTGGTAGCTTCAACATCATATTATTACCGGGTAAGAGCACGGAATGGCAACAGCCAGAGCGATAACTCCAACGTAATTACGGTAACAACCACCGATGGGGGTACTACACCCACGCTATACGTTTCACCAGCTTCGCTATCGGCATTCACTTACCAGCCCGGCAGCGGACCATCAACATCAAAGAGTTTCAGCCTGAGTGGAACACATCTTACCGGAGCACCCGGAAGCATTACAGTTACAGGAAGCACCAATTATGAAGTTTCTGCTGATAATATCACTTTCGGGGCGACAACCTCAGT
>CAYNVK010000133.1:0-8109 GCA_964400395.1 uncultured Lentimicrobiaceae bacterium
ATAAAACAAAATGAAAAAGGCCCGGATAATTATAATAATAAACTTAATTTTTGCAGGCGTAGCCGGTATAGCACAAACACAGCCGCTTATTGCTGCTTACGACACCCTTTATTTAAAACAACAATCAGCTAACGTTGATGATTATTTACTGGCAGATACTATTATTTCGAGAATCAGCATTCATGCATCGGCGCCAGTTCAGATGAATGACGTTAAATTTAAAATTGGCGGCGATATGTGGCGCGGAGCATTAACCCTGATTTCAGGCATTGGCATTAGCGGAGCGAAAGATGTGGACTGGTACCTGGCTGCTTCTATCAGAACCAGCAACCCGAATTACGACTGGATTTCGGACATATATTGCCCGGGCTATATTGAAAAACAGCGGACACGCACTACCAACAGCGACGGCAGCCATGGCGTTGAAACCAACTACGTGGACGTTTTCTCCTGGCAAAATGGCGCGCTAGGGTATATTATCGAAGCCGGCGATACCGTAGGCTGGCATTATGTTGTACGATATCCGGCCAGGGATACTGCCACCATTCAGTGGGCTAACCTGGTGTTAAATCCTAACCCGGGCAAAACAAACTTCAACCCCAACGACTTTGCTTTGCTGGGAGAATTTCTGGGCATAAAAAGTATTATGATTTACAACTCGGCCGAAAACCGGATGTATATTTTCAGGCAAAAGGAATTACTGGGCATCTGCCAGTATGCAAAAATACCCTCGCCATTGGTACGTAAAAAGAAGCGGGTTTATGTTCAACCCTACCTGCTGGTGAACAGGGAGATGCCCGTACCCGACAGAATTGATGTTCTGCGCCTGGCCATTCTGGGCAAACAATTTAAAAACGAAATCGGGAGCCATCAGCCATAGGATTGCCGGGGTAAACGGCCCTCTGCATGCTGAAGCTCCCGATTTTCAATAAAAAAAATTACTTTGTTTCCTCGAGAAATGCAACAACCTGATTGTACACATTTTCCGGTGTAAACCCGAATTTCTCATCCAGCACTTTGGCTGGCGCCGAATAGCCAAAATGATCCAGCCCCCATACTTTTCCGTTTGCTCCAACCAGTCCGGCCAGTGTAACTGGTAACCCGGCAGTGAGGCCAAAAACAGGAACATGAGCAGGAATAACCTGTTGCTGGTATTTAACAGGCTGCTGCCTGAAAAGACCTTCGGAAATAGCGGATACCACCCTCACGTTGAGTCCTTTACCGGTTGCTAGCAAAGCAGCGCCACCAATCAAGGTCGAAACTTCGGAACCGCTGGCTACCAGCACTATATCGGGTGTGGCATCACAATCCTGAACAATATAAGCTCCTTTTTCAGCCTGCAAGGCATCGTGATAGCGCGAACCTGATGTTGCCGGAAGGTCTTTTATATTTTGCCTCGAAAGAATGAGAGCCGTTGGCGTATTTTTATTTTCCATTGCCATTTTCCATGCTACAGAGGTTTCGCAGGCATCGGCCGGGCGAAGAGCCAGCAGGCTCATCTGGCCGTGGTGGTTTTTCAGGTTTTCGAGCAGCCGTATCTGTGCTTCCTGTTCAATAGGCTGGTGAGTAGGCCCGTCTTCGCCCACGCGGAATGCATCGTGGGTCCAGATGTATTTTACCGGCAAACCCATTAAGGCCGAAAGCCTGACTGCCGGTTTCATATAATCGCTGAAAACGAAGAAAGTGGCACAGGCGGCCCAAACTCCACCATGCAGCGCAATACCGTTGCAAATGGCAGCCATGGTAAGTTCGCTAACGCCAGCCTGAAGGAAAGCTCCGCTGAAATCGTTCCGGGTAAATGCTTTGGTATATTTAAGGAAGCCGTCGGTTTTGTCGCTGTTCGAAAGGTCGGCTGACGAAACAATCATATTTTCGACATTTTGCGCCAGGTAACCCAATATTGCAGCCGATGCCGCACGGCTGGCTACCCCTTCTTTCTGTGCAACTGACGAAAAGTCGAGTTCAGGCAGGTTTCCGGAGAAAAATAACTGCAGTTTGGCTGCCAGCCCTGGGTTCGATTTTTCCCATTCGCGTTGTGCATGTTTACGTTTGGCGGCTTCAGCAGTTTTAGCCTTTGCTGCTTCCTGGTATAAGGCGGCAACTTCGGGGAATATAACAAACGGATCGGCAGGATTACCACCCAGGTTTTCGATCGATTTTTCGAAAGAAGCACCCGACTCGCCCAAAGGCATCCCATGCGTGGCACATTTACGTTCGAAACTGCTTCCATCGGGAGCCAAAGCACCCTTGCCCATGATGGTTTTACCAATAATGAGGGTAGGTTTTTCGGTTTCGGCTATGGCTTTGGTGAGTGAGGCACGAATCTGAGCTGCGTCGTTTCCATCAATGGTCATCACATTCCAGCCCCAGGCTTCGTATTTCATAGCAGTATTTTCGCAGGTAACTGCATTGGTATCAGTCGAAAGCTGAATGTCGTTCGAATCGTAAAACATCACCAGGTTATTCAGCCCGAGGAAACCGGCAATACGGCCTGCCGACTGCGATATTTCTTCCTGTATGCCTCCATCGGAAATAAAGGCAAAGGTTTTATGCGCCATCCATTCGCCGAAGCGTGCACAAAGGAAACGTTCGGCAATAGCTGCTCCAACAGCCATGGTATGTCCCTGCCCGAGAGGCCCCGAAGTATTTTCGACACCACGGGCAAAGTCAACTTCAGGATGACCCGGCGTAGGACTCCCCCACTGCCGGAAGTTTTTCAGCTCGTCAATGGTATATTTCCCCGAAAGGGCAAGCACCGAATAAAGCATGGGCGACATATGGCCCGGATCGAGAAAAAAACGGTCGCGCATATGCCAGTTCATATCCGTTGGATCGTACCTCAGGAATTCGGTATACAGGATGTTAATAAAATCGGCACCGCCCATGGCACCACCCGGATGTCCTGATTTTGCTTTTTCGACCATTCCTGCTGCCAGAATGCGGATATTATCCGCGGCCCTGTTAATCGTTGTGTTGTCCATAAAAAATCTACTACCTTTTTTTTCAGCCTGTTACAGGCATTGTGATGATTTATACTGCTTGAGTTGCTAAGCGGCAAAGATAGTTATTTTGCACGTTACATGAATTTGACTTTAGTATATTTCAAATGCCTGTTGCACGGCTTTGAGCCCTGAAACCGGACTTTGTGAACCAAAAATAGCCGGCAAAATTTTATTGTTGCAGTCAGAAATAGTAACTTCGTAAAAAAATTCCGGTTCATGTGTAATTCCTTCGTAAAAGGAGCTCATTTTCTGAAATCATCCATGGTGATGATCCTGTTTTTTTGTGGTTCAGGGAACATGTCGCGGGCGGATATACCTCCACCACTTCCATTGCCGGTACACACCAGGTTACCCGAATTTCCTTTAATGAAGATATTAAGTGATGAACCGCTGGGCGATTTCCAGTCAATAACCATTCCGCTGAAGCGTGCCGGAAGGCTGTTCCTTATTGAAGCCCAGGTTGACGGGCAGATCGGTAACCTGGTTTTTGATACCGGCGCCTCGGGATTGGTGCTGAACAGGACGTATTTCCGCAAGTATGTAACCGAGGAAAAGCCGGCCGGCGGGGGCATTACCGGTGGACCGGATAAAATGCACCGCATAAAAATAGGCCGGATTGATATTTCGGGCCTGTATTACAAGGACCTGTATGCCGACGTAACCGATCTTGGACATATTGAAAACCGGCGTGGCGTGAAAATACTGGGGTTATTCGGACTGGATATGATTACCCGCTTCGAGGTGATTTTTGACGCGAATAATAATGAATTACAACTCATCCGGGTTGATAAAAACGGGCTCAGGCTCGACAAAACCAAACCAGGTATTACTTTCGACTTTACACAAAGCATAGAAACCCAGCACAACATCATGACTATAAAAGGAATGATCGGGGATAAAACCCTGAATTTCTGCCTCGATACCGGCGCCGAAAGCAATGTGTTGAGCAGCACCATTCCCAAAAAAGTGATGAATACGGTTCAGATCAGCCGCAGATCGAGCATGGGTGGAGCAGGCGCTGCCACGGTTGAGGTTTTGTATGGAACCATGCAGGATTTCGAATTTGGCAAACACCAGTTCGGGAATATGGAAACCGTGGTAACCAGCCTTGATGCCATGTGCGAATCGTACGGCTGTAATATTGACGGTATGCTGGGCTACGACTTCTGGCAGAAAGGGATATTCAGGATAAATTTTGAGAAAAAAGAAATCAGCTTTAGCCTGGGGAAAGGAGGCAGCAAATGAAATACATATTTTTAGTTTCCATCCTGGTTGTAATGACGCTTAGCAGCCTGCCCCTGCAGGCCCAGCACAAAACTGACAATATCTGCTATATCAATAATGGCCGGATTTACTTTAACCTCGACAAACGCTGGAGTGCAGATAAAAAGAAGAGCATTTCAACGCTTTTTAACCTCGACAGTTTGCTGATTGAAAAGGCGCTCATCGGCAAATCTCCGCTTATGTACGACAGTATTTCGTGGCAGGTAATTCAGCTGGATGCCAATATTTATGAGCTTTCGAAACAAGTTGAAACCGGTAAAGGAGGCACCAATCCAGGCGATGTTTTCCTGCTTGATGATGCTTTTTTTGTAAAACCCAGTTTAATACCGCCCATATTTGCGCCGGTGAAACTATTAGGACTCAACGAATTTAAAAAAGAGCCTTCAGTAACTTATAAAAATGGTGTTGCTCATTTTTTTATCGCCGGCTATCAAACTGCACAACGCATTTACCTTTCGGGAACATTTAATAACTGGAGTACCATGCAAAGCCCGATGCGCCGCACCAACAACGGCTGGGAAACATCGCTTACCCTGGCCCCCGGTGAATACATGTACAAATTTATTGTCGACGGAAAATGGATTACAGATCCACAAAACAAACAAAAAAGACCAGATGGGCATGCGGGTTTCAATTCGGTATTTTATTGTTACAATTATGTTTTTAAGCTCGATGGGTATACAACGGCAAAATCAGTAATCCTTTCGGGCAGTTTTAATAACTGGAGTAAGAATAAACCCTACATGGAGCGCACCCCCGGGGGATGGCGTCTGCCTGTTTACCTTCCCGAAGGCACCTATGCTTATAAGTTTATTGTCGACGGGCAATGGATTATTGACCCGGCCAACAAAATCAAGCGGGCCGATGCTTCGGGAAACCTGAATTCGTTTATGGGCATCGGCGACACTTTACTGTTCAGGCTGAAGGGCTTTACAAATGCAAAAAAAGTGGTACTTGCAGGTAGTTTCAACAATTGGAATGGCAACGAACTTGTGATGAATAAAACGGCAACAGGATGGGAAATTCCCTATTTGCTGGGAGCCGGCAATTATGAATACAAATTTATTGTGGATGGCCGCTGGATGCCCGATCCCGATAATCCTAATACAACCGGTTCGGGAAATTTTATCAATTCGTGCATTTCGTTTAAACCCAACCACACATTCAGGCTTTCCGGATTTACTGATGCCAGAAATGTAATGGTTAGTGGCAGTTTTAATAACTGGAACAAGGAAGGGTACAAAATGGTTAAGCAGGGTAACAGTTGGGCCTATTCGCTTTTCCTGGCTCCGGGCAAGTACACTTACAAGTTTATGGTCGACGGGCAGTGGCTGTTAGACCCGGCCAACGAACTGTGGGAAGAAAATGAAACAGGCACCGGCAACTCGGTATTGTGGATTGACAATAACTAAGCATCAAAATTACGATATCAGAAACAAGCTTCGTTTGTTGCTGGTAAAAACCTGATGGTTAGATAATGAGAACACCACAGAAATAATGACGTTTTAGCGACCTAAAATGATCCTGTCGAAACCGGTGTAAGGCCGCAACTCCATCACTTCGAAACCAATTAACCCGGCCTTAACCAGCGGCAGTGTTGCCAGTACCTGTTGGGCTTCAGTTTTCGAGGCACATTCGAGAATAATGACTGCATTTTCGGTTTCGGTAAAATAAATATCGCGTATTATACCTTCCTGAAACAAGTGATACACCCGGTACGATTCTTCCACCAGTACTTCGCTTTCTTCGTCCCAGTTTACCGGGGTTGTTTCTTTTTCGATGGCAAGTAATTTCATGAATTTAAGATTTTAAGTGTTTGTTTATGTGGTATATCTGATTTTTCTATTAGTAAAATTTCCCAAACAGGAATCCGAAATTGATGGAGGCTTTTTCCAGGTCACTTTCATGTACCCGCGAATGATCGCCATAGCTGTAAAAATTGTAGGCCAACCCGGTACGGAACCTCATCCAACCGGTAACATTTATTTCGGCAAAAGCCTGGGGAGAGATCACCAGCCCACTGAGCGATATTGCCCGGGCTCCGGACTTAAACACCGGCATTGCCTTATCATTGCCGGCAAGCGAAAAACACCCGATATTCAGCAGAATGCCGGCATGCAATAACCGGGTACTGTTGCAGGTAAATCCGCCGGCAAGCCCGGCCTGGTTCATTAAAATATACATCGGATTATTTTCGATGGTTATTTCGTGGTTCGAAACAAACGCCGAACCATATACCCCCACAAAAAGCTTGTCATCCAGTATAATACCGCCTTCGATGCCCTGCAGCGAAAAAGCCTTGTTGAAATAATTCTGATGCTGATGCGATAACCCACCATAAAACCTGAGCGCTGAATTACCGACAGTTGCAGGTTGCTTCTGAAAAATACTGGCATAGGCATTTTGCTGCGCATTACAGGCAAGGGCCATAACCACGGCTGCAAGCATTATTACCGGTATTTTCAGGGTTCTCATTTTGTTTAGTATTCTTTTTTTTAATCACATTCTGATGATCCGGTTGCCTGGAATTCATCCGTTTTGAAGCAAAGTTACATGCAGGTGTTGAGCCATAAAACAAAAGTCCGGTGAATGCCGAAAAATTGCAGGTGAAAACTGAATTTCAACGGTTTAACACATCTGTAACGTACCCGGGAACCGGATCAGAACTCAAAAAAAAAGTCCTGAGATGATCAGGACTTGAGATATAAGGAAATGCTCCTTTTTGAGAGGAACATTATTCTGTTACCGGTAATTCGGTGCTGGCCGAAGCATTCGAATATGTGTTCACATCGAAACGCAGGTAATCAAAATCATTGGCAGGCATTTCAATATTTTCGTCAGACTCATTGTCGGTGAAATTGTTCACATCAAATTTCAGGTAACTGAGGTCGCTGGCAGGTAATTCGGTAACTTCGGTGTTTTCGCTTCTGGCGTAGGTGCTGGCATCGAAACGCAGGTATTCGAATTCGTTTGAAACCGGCAATTCCGAAACTGAAGGCTCATTGGCATCCACAAATTCGTTAACGTTGAAACGCAGGTAGTCGAGTGAGCTGTGTTTTATTTCTATCGCATTGCGTTTCATAAATTTATTTACATCGAAACGCAGGTACGAAAACTTGGTTTCTACTGATAATTTAGAAGCTACAGCGGTAATTTTTCCGCTTACGGTACGGTTGGCCGATGTTGTGATTTCACCATCGCCAACAGGCAGTGATAATGAATTTGCAATTGAACTTACTGACATAAAAAATACCAGTGCCAGGGTTGCTAAGGTTGTGTTTATCTTTTTCATCGTTTTATGTTTTTATTCTCTTGCGAGATGTTTTTTAATTGCTTTGTTTGTATTTATGACGGTTATGATTTTAAAAAGTTACAGTAACATTTGTTAAGTATTTCTTAAAATTAAAATCCGTTGTTTTAACTTAACGAGACAAAATTAATAGCAAGCAGGCGGCAATAAAAAATCAAATCGGTGAACCCGCGAAATACACCGATGAACACAGAAAACAGCTTGTTAAAAAGGTACGGAATGCAGGTAAAAAATGCGTGGCAGCCAGGTTTTTCTGATTGCAGGCCTTGTATTTTTTGAGTGGTTATACAATATTAAATATTGAACAGGGTAAGAAATTCCTAACTTTACTAATTAAAGCATGCTGCAATGCCATCCGGCAACAAAACAGAAACAGAAACCATGGACAACATCAGCAAACTAAAAAACAGCATTGATTCTGTTGTGAAATTAACGGCTGAGGAACTGGCCTTATTTCTGGATTCACTTGAGGTGAGAACGCTTGCAAAAAATGATTTTTTCGTCGAAGTGGGC
>CAYNVK010000134.1:0-8092 GCA_964400395.1 uncultured Lentimicrobiaceae bacterium
CTTTTCGAGACCAATTCGAAGACCCCGTTATTTTTGTGGTAATAGATTTTCTGCTTCAACAGGCTATCGTGTTCGTATATGTACAAACCATAACCTGTAAAAATTGAGTTTTGGGAGGTCATCAGTTCTTTTCCTTCAGCAGGTGCTGATGATTGCATGCCGTCAGCAATCGCACTTTCCTCTTTTATCAAACGGCCATTTTCATTGTAGGTATACCTGTAACAAAAATGAAAACTCTGGTATTCAGCTATTTTGCCTGCAGGATTATAAATAAAACGGTTGTAAGTCTTGCCTGAATAGTTGATACTTCGGATCGCATATATGCCATCTTGGTTATTAACAGGTTCCGGATCTTTTGAACAGGACCATGCAAAAACTGCACATAAGACAATATAACCTATGAATTTATCTGCCATGTCCGAATGAATAATTTTACCCTTGCAATTGTAATTTACCAATCTTGACAACTGTATATCAATTAAATACAAATATACAATAAATTAAAATATTTGATTGTTGCAAGCCGTGATTTTAAACATTTCATAATAAGTTTCTTAAAGCAGGCAGCTCCTTACCACCCGGCAAGCTTCAAAATAGGCCGCATCCAGTGCAACCTTGCATTCGTTATAAAATTTCTCGTATCTATGCCTGCTTTGCTCATCTTCAAAATGAAGTTTTTCCATGCATTTCCCCAACAGTTCCAGTTTTACCAGGGTATCGTGCCAATAGCCGGCCACAGCTTCAATTTCGCGGAGCGACTCAACCTGTACCTGGTCGAACCTATATTCAGGAAAACTATGGTGCATAATGGAAAGGATATAGCGCACCTGCTTGGTAAGGGTACGAACGCGATGCAGGTTGCGGTCGCTCAGGTGCCCGGCTGCAAGCCTTCGGGCACGGGCTACCAATCCTGTAAGCACCCCGGTGGATACACTTTTTATGCCGTCGTCGCCGGCTGAAGCAAGCCATTCGCCGATTTGCTTATGGGTAATTTCTGTTTTGGCAGGAGGCCAAACCAGGTGTGGCCCGTTTCCGAATTTGGCAATCCGCCTTTTCTCGCGTTTCAGCAGCCATTTGCTGAATTCGGGATACTGCTCCCCGGTGAGTTGTTCGTGCGTTAAAAGCAGGTGAAGCTGCACCTGTGTATCGCGCAGCTGCCCGGCTACCCTGAAAAGTTTCCGCACCCGGCGCTTTACATGAATCTGATCATCCGCATCTTCGGGGCACAGCGGACCGGCCAGTTTATGAAATGCCCTTAGTCGTTTAATACTCAGCCGCAATTCGTGAACCAGTTCAGCTTCCACTTTTTCAGCACACTGCTCCAGGTAATACTCAATATTACGATGCTGCTGCAGGTAGTATTCGTGTATGGATTGCTGTGCCGGCATGGATGGGTTCGGGATGAATGGAGATTGTAAGGGTTAAGTTGTAAGTGTTAAGGTGTAAGTTGTAAGTCGGAAGTTGTAAGACCAAAGGTTTAAGTTGTCAGGTTGAAATAAATACCTGTTACTGGCAAAAGGCCGGAATGTGGAAAGGACTTTACAGGCCTGGTTAAGCAGTTCTTTTTAGTTTTGAATAGTTGTAATGATATACCAAATGTACAATTTTTTTGATTGACAAGGGGTGCAGACGCCGACACAAAAGCCTGCGACACCTTTCCTTTTTTTGTCTAATTTTGAGGCTTCTTTCAAATACTATCTATGCCAAGTCATATAAAGGCAGTACTGATTTTGCCTTTCCTGTTTTTTGCACTCATCATCCAGTCTGCAGCTCAAAATGTACTGATCAAAGGCCGTGTTATCGATTCCGATACCCGCGACGCGCTTGCTTTTGTCAGCATACAGGTTGAGAACGGAACGGAAGGCTGCATTTCGGATATTGATGGAATGTTTAAGCTACAGTCCTCTAAACCGGTAGCCAGGTTATATATAAGCTATATCGGTTACGAGCCCTTGGTTTATACACTCGATAAAACTGAAAAAGACATTGTGATCAGGCTGAAGAAAACAGCTTACGAACTACCTGAAATAGTTATAAAACCCGGCAACAACCCTGCCAACCGTATTATCAGCCAGGTAATAGCTAACCGCGCGCTAAACGATCACGAGCGTTTACCTTCATTTTCGTATACTTCGTACGAAAAAACAATATTGGGCCCCGAAAACGACAGCATCCCTCCTATCGATAGTCTTGCATCCGACTCTTCATACATCAAAGCGAAGGCTTTTTTTGAAAAACAGCACCTTTTTATCACCGAAAGCGTAGTAAAACGCAGTTTCAAATTTCCGTCAGAAAACTATAACAAAGTGATTGCCAGCCGGGTTTCAGGCTTCAGCGACCCCTTGTTCGTGTTTTTAATTTCCCAGATCCAGTCGACAACTTTTTATAAAGAAATAATAAAGATTGTAGATAAAAACTATATCAATCCCATATCCAGCGGAACTTTCAAGAAATACTACTTCGAAATCAGCGATACCCTTATTGAGCCTTATCCATACGACACTACTTATATTATTTCGTATCGCCCGCTGCTGAATACCAATTTCGAAGGGCTGAAAGGTACACTTTACATCAGCACCAACGGTTTTGCCATTCGCAATGTAATTGCCACTCCCGCGCACGAAGGTGCATTGTTTGCCATAAAAATTCAGCAGCTGTACAATTTTATCGACAGCACCCACTGGTTCCCGGTACAGCTCAATACGGATATCATTTTCAAAAATGCTGCCATTACCATCGACAGTGCTCAGAAAACCACACTCCGGATGAAGGGACGTGGTAAGAGCTATATTTCGGAAATAAACCTGAAACCTGAGCTAAAAACAAACCAATTCGGGGCCATCGAAATCGATGTTCAACCCGAAGCCTATTCACAATCCGAAGAAGTATGGAATAAATACAGGATAGATTCACTTTCAGCTCTCGACAAAAAAACATACAGCTTTGTGGATAGTGTAGGTAAAGCGAATAATTTCGATAAAATGACCCGCAAAATCGGGGCACTGATGAACGGCAAACTCACTTTCGGATATATTGACCTGTACCTCGATAACCTGTTTAAAGTGAACCACTACGAAGGACTCCGCACAGGGCTGCGCCTGGCTACTTCCGATAAAGTGAGTACCTGGTTCAAAATAGGCGGTTACGGGGCGTATGGCTTTTTAGATCATAAATTTAAATATGGGGCCGACGGAACCGTGATATTCGACCGAAACCGGGATTTTAAATTCACGGCAAAATTTTTCGACGATATTGATGAAGCCGGCGCCGATCCCAAATTTGACAATACACGCAACCTGCTAAACCCCGAAAAATTTCGCGACATTATGGTTGTTACCATGGACCATACGCGCAGCTATGAGGCACAACTGGGTTCGAGACTTTTCAAATACATGACACTCGAAGCAGGCTTTGCTAACTACAAGCGCAACCCGTTGTACAACTACAATTATGTTATAGGCAGTGATGATAATATTCAGGTTACTTCGGCTGAATATACTTTTACTGAAGCCACTTTGAACATGCGTTATGCTTTTGGCGAGAAATTTATGCGCAACCCGCAATCGACCATTTCACTCGGAACCGACTATCCTATCGTTCAGTTTTATATGGCCCATGGTTTTAAAGATTTATTGAACGGGCAGTTCGAATACAACCGCTACGACCTTAAAATCACAAAATCGTTATTTACCAAATACCTGGGAACATCAACATTTAAGGCCCTGGCCGGCTTTATCGACCGCGATATTCCATACACAAACCTGTATAATGCAAATGCTTCGTACCGGCCATTCACCTTGTATTCGCCGGGGAGTTTTGCCACCATGCGCATGGATGAGTTTACGGCCGACCGGTATGTGGCTTTGTTTTTGTCGCACAACTTCGGGAAGTTGTTATTCCGGTCTAAATTCTTTTCACCCGAACCCGAACTGGTCACCAATCTTGGTGTTGGCCGCCTCAGGCATCCCGAAAACCATGTAAAAGACGGGATAAAAAGCTACGAAAAAGGATATTATGAATCAGGGATTGTTTTAAACAAAATGCTCAGGCTGGGTTTAACAGATGTGGGGTTCGCATGGTTTTACCGGTACGGGCCATATTCTTTCCCCACATTTAACGAAAACAGTGCATGGAAACTTGTGTTTCATTTTGCCTTGTAATTGTCTTTTTTCAGATCATTATTAGTTTAATTTTGCAGCATCCCAGCCACGTAAACCCGGCTCAAAAACTTTAAACTCAAATGAACCTGAACGAATTTCAAACCGCTGTTAAACAAGGAATTCCATCTGTACTTCCGGAACCACTCCCCTACGATACGAAGGCAAATCATGCCCCGGTACGTAAGGACATTTTATCAGCTTCGCAGAAAAAATTAGCCATCCGCAACGCCTTGCGCTATTTCGATGCCCGGCATCACCCGGTGCTGGCAAAAGAGTTTGCCAACGAGCTGAAAAAATACGGACGTATTTATATGTACCGATTTCGTCCGCAGTACGAAATGTTTGCCAGGCCGGTTGATCAGTATCCGGCCAAATGCCAGCAGGCGGCCGCCATTATGCTCATGATACAAAACAACCTCGATCCTGCGGTGGCACAGCATCCGCATGAGCTGATTACTTACGGCGGCAACGGGGCTGTATTTCAAAACTGGGCCCAGTACCTGCTCACCATGAAATACCTTTCGGAGATGACCGATGAACAGACGCTGGTTATGTATTCGGGCCATCCCATGGGTTTGTATCCCTCGCATAAAGATGCGCCAAGGGTAGTGGTTACCAATGGAATGATGATACCGAATTACTCAAAACCCGATGACTGGGAACGTTTTAATGCCCTGGGTGTTACACAATACGGGCAAATGACGGCTGGTTCGTACATGTATATTGGCCCGCAGGGAATTGTTCATGGCACAACCATAACGGTGCTGAATGCCGGGCGCAAAGTTCAGAAATCGGGCGAAGGACTTGCCGGGAAACTTTTTGTTACCTCGGGATTGGGGGGCATGTCGGGCGCACAGCCTAAAGCCGCGGTAATAGCCGGAGCCATAGGCGTAGTAGCCGAAATAAATCCAAAAGCTGTCCACACCCGTTACTCACAGGGCTGGGTCGACGAAGTGTACGACGACCTGGGTAAAATTACAGAAAGGATCAGGCAGGCTAAAATTGAAAAAAAGGCAGTTTCGATCGCTTACCAGGGTAACATTGTTGATTTGTGGGAAAAGCTTGCCGACGAAAATATTGAAGTGGAGATTGGTTCCGACCAAACCTCGCTCCACAATCCCTGGGCCGGGGGGTATTATCCAGCCGGTTTATCGTTCGACGAATCGAACCACATGATGGCTTACGAACCCGAAAAATTCAGGCTAAAAGTACAGGAATCGCTTTGCAGGCAAGTGGATGCCATTAACCGGCTCACCGGCAATGGAATGTACTTTTTCGATTATGGAAATGCTTTCCTGCTTGAGGCTTCACGCGCCGGCGCCGATATCATGAAAAACGAAGATACGTTCAGGTATCCTTCGTATGTGCAGGATATTATGGGTCCCATGTGTTTCGACTATGGCTTTGGCCCATTCCGCTGGGTGTGTGCTTCGGGCGATGCAGCCGACCTGGATACAACCGACCAGATTGCCATGGAAGTGCTTGAAGAACTGGCATTGGAGTCGCCAGCCGAAATCATGCAGCAAATGCACGATAACATCCGGTGGATCAGGGAAGCCAAGCAAAACAAACTGGTTGTCGGATCGCAGGCGCGCATACTGTATGCCGATTGCGAAGGGCGTACCCGCATTGCAGCAGCTTTTAACCAGGCCATCAGGCAGGGCCAACTAAAGGGACCGGTGGTGCTGGGCCGCGATCATCACGATGTTTCGGGAACGGATTCGCCTTACCGCGAAACATCAAATATTTACGATGGTTCGAGCTTTACGGCTGATATGGCGGTTCAGAATTTTGTAGGCGACAGTTTCAGGGGTGCAACCTGGATCAGCCTTCATAACGGAGGTGGTGTTGGCTGGGGCGAAGTAATAAACGGGGGATTCGGTATGTTGCTCGATGGCAGCGCCGAATGCGACCGCAGGCTAAACCTGATGCTGCACTGGGATGTAAACAATGGTATTTCGCGCCGCAGCTGGGCCCGCAACGAAGGCGCAGTGTTCAGCATAAAACGAGCCATGGAGAAAGAGCCCCTGCTCAAAGTAACCTTGCCCAACCTGGTGGATGACCAGTTGCTGGAAAATCTTTTTTAACAGTGTCTGCACACCTTTTTAACAGTGTCTGCACACCTTTTTAACAGTGTCTGCACACCTTTTTCAGGTGTCTGACACTGTAAATGAAAAAGATGCTGCCCTTTCGGTACAGCCTCTTTTTCAATTTTAAAAATATAGCCTGAAATTTCAAATCTCCATTTCGCCCCTCGCCCATTCGCCCATCATCACAATGAAAATCTGAACTTTAACCAGGCTTTTATAACCCAAACTCTTTCTTGATCTGGTCAACGCAATCCACTTTTTCCCATCCGAAAAATTCAACTTCTTTATAGTATCTGTCTTTTCCGTTCACGTTTTCGGTACGGGTGCTGCCATTTTTATAATACACTTCAACTTCGGCTTTGTAGTAGTCGCGGCCAAAATGACCATAAGATGCAGTGCGCTCGAATATCGGGTTTTTCAGACCAAAACGCTGAACGATGGCATAAGGACGCAGATCGAAAATTTTGTGCACTTTTTCGGCAATCTGTCCGTCGCTCAGTTTTTTACCATCGGCATCTTTTACCTTGGCAGTTTTATAGGTATTTACATATACCCCAACCGGTTCGGCAATACCAATGGCATAAGCAACCTGCACCAGTACTTCGTCGGCAACGCCTGCAGCAACCAGGTTTTTAGCAATATGTCGGGCAGCATAAGCGGCCGAGCGATCCACTTTCGAGGAATCTTTACCCGAAAAAGCACCACCACCATGCGCACCTTTGCCACCGTAAGTGTCGACAATAATTTTACGTCCTGTTAAACCTGTATCACCGTGAGGGCCTCCGATTACAAATTTGCCGGTAGGGTTAACAAAATATTTCACATCGTCGCCAAAAAGTTTGCGAACCCGTGCCGGCAGCGTCCTTTTAACACGCGGCAGGAGTATATTCTTAACATCTTCGGCAATCTGGTCCTGCATGGCTTTTTCGGCTGCTTTAGCGGCTTCGCGCGATGAGTCGGCAGGCATGATAAATTCATCGTGCTGGGTCGAAACCACAATGGTATCAATACGAACAGGACGGTTGCGGTCGTCGTATTCGATGGTAACCTGCGATTTGCTGTCGGGACGCAGGTATTTCATTTTTTTACCTTCGCGGCGTATGGCAGCCATTTCCTGCAGCATAATATGCGAAAGTTCAATCGGCATAGGCATGAGGTTATCCATTTCGTTGCTGGCATAGCCAAACATCATACCCTGGTCGCCGGCGCCCTGGTCTTCGGGCCTGGAATGATCAACACCCATATAAATATCGTCCGATTGCTCGTGAATGGTCGAAATTACACCACACGAGTTATTATCAAAACGATATTCGGCTTTTGTATATCCAATCCGCTCGATGGTACGGCGAACTATTTTCTGAATGTCGACATATCCGGTGGTACGAACTTCGCCGCTGCAAACAGCCAGCCCGGTGGTAACAAGTGTTTCGCATGCTACTTTACTTTCCGGATCAAAGCGTAAAAATTCATCCAGCAATGCATCTGATATCTGGTCTGCAACTTTGTCGGGATGGCCTTCCGACACACTTTCTGATGTGAATAAATATCCCATCTCTGTTTTGTTAAGAGGTTTAAAATTGAGAAAAAGGCCGGGGAATATTTGAGAATTACAGCGAAATCATGTTTTAGCATTTTTTCCTGTGGTTGCAAGCAATCAAATTTTTCCACGTGATAACGCGGCAAAGGTATAATTTTTTTGTGATATCTTTCATATTTGGCTGGATTTCTTAAAATTAATCGGGCACCTGCTTGATCTGAAAAATATCTCAATTCCCTCAGAAAATAAAGGCTTATCTGCATTTCATTCTTTACCTTAGCCCCCGAAAAAATTGACACATGAAA
>CAYNVK010000135.1:0-8085 GCA_964400395.1 uncultured Lentimicrobiaceae bacterium
CCTTCCATCCCCGGTTACATTTATGCACATGATAAATCGACTGTATATGTGAATCTTTATATCCAAAACGAAACCGATATCGATCTGAACGGGAGCAAGACACATGTAGCACAAATTACTGATTACCCCTGGAATGGAAAGGTTACTGTAACCCTGAAACCTTCGGAACTTAAGTATTTCTCGGTTGCGTTGCGTATTCCGGGTTGGGCCGGTGGGCAGGTAGTTCCGGGTGATTTGTATCACTTTTTACCCGACGAAAACCCGGCTTACACCATTACAGTTAACGGTGTTGCTGCAAAATATGCACTTAAAAACGGTTATGCCGTTATTACCAATACCTGGAAAGAAGGCGACAAAATTGAGCTCAACCTGCCGATGCCTGTTAAAAAAGTAGAAGCTAATCCCCTGGTGCTGGCTGACCGCGATAAAGTAGCCTTGCAGCGGGGCCCCCTGGTATACTGCCTCGAATGGCCTGACAATAAGGATGGTCATGTTCTGAACCTGGTACTCGATTCAGCCGCGCAACTTACAGCCGCATTTAACCCGCAATTACTGAATGGTGTTGAAACCATTAAAGGCAAAGCCAGTGTAGCAGTGAGCACTGAAAGTGGCAATAAATCGTCGGAGCAGATTGATTTTACTGCAATACCTTACTATGCCTGGGCAAACCGTGGCGCTGGCGAAATGCAGGTGTGGATAGCGGCAAAAGCTACGGCCGCCCGCGCGGTGCATTCACCCACACTGGCCAGCAAAAGCAAGGTTAGTGGTTCAACTCCGGGAAAAGCGCTTGTTTCGGTGAATGACCTCGAAATGCCTATGAACTCGAACGACCAGGATTTGCTGTATTACCACTGGTGGCCAAAGAAAAATACCACCGAATGGATACAATATGATTTCCCGAAAGCAACTTCAGTGTCGGAGGCATCCGTTTACTGGTTCGACGACAGCCCTTGGGGTGGGTGCAGACTGCCCAAATCGTGGCGCATACTTTACAAATCGGGTAATAAATGGATTCCGGTTAAAGTGAACGGTGGCTATCCCACGGCTAAAGATATTTCGAATGTGGTGAAATTCAAAGCGGTAAAAGCAACTGCCGTTCGGCTCGAAGTTACCATGCCTGAGGAGTTCTCGTCGGGATTGTACGAATGGAGTGTGAAATAGAGATAGAATTGCTCTTTATAAAATCCGGGATGAATCCCGGCAAAATTTACAAAACCTTTACGCTAAACTGAATGGATATGAGAAAAAAAATTTTACACACTGCAATTATCCTTGCCGGCATGCTCATGATTAATTCGTGCAAAACGCAGCATGCGCCCGGAATTACCGCCGGTTCGTTTGGTAAACTTCCTGATGGGAGGGAAGTTAAAATTTACACCCTTACCAATAGCAATGGATTAACAGCAAAGGTAACCGATTACGGCGCTAAGCTGGTTTCGCTGTTTGCCCCCGACAAAAACGGTAAAATGGCTGATGTGATACTAGGCTACGATTCCCTTTCGGGCTATGTAAACGGAGATCATTATTTTGGCGCAACCGTTGGCCGTTATGCAAACCGCATTGCAAAAGGTAAATTTACTTTGAACGGCAAAGAGTACCAGCTGGCGCTCAACAATGGGGTTAACCATTTGCATGGAGGGCCCGGTGGTTACCATAGCGTATTGTGGCAATCGGAAATTGTCAGCAAAAATGGGGTCCCGGCCCTTAAACTTTCGTACACCAGTGCCGATGGCGAAGAAGGCTATCCCGGCACATTGCAGGTACAGGTTACCTATTGCCTGAATGATTCAAACGAGCTGGTTATCGATTATTCGGCTACCTGCGACCAGGATACCTATGTGAATTTAACCCATCATTCACTTTTTAACCTGAAAGGCGCCGGCGAAGGCGATATTCTCGACCATGAACTGATGCTGGCAGCCGACGCATTTACCCCGGTTGACTCAACGTTGATCCCAACAGGCGAGATTCGCCCGGTGAAGGATACGCCCATGGACTTTACCAGCCCGGTAGCTGTTGGTAAACGTATTAACGACAATTACGAACAAATAAAGATTGGTAAAGGATACGATCACAACTGGGTGCTGAAAAGCAACAAGTTGCAGGATGTGGCCGCCTCACTGTACGAACCGGTTTCGGGACGACTGATGGAAGTTTACACCACAGAACCAGGTATTCAGTTCTACTCCGGAAATTTCCTGGATGGCTCACAAAAAGGCCATGGAAACAAAGCTTATAACTTCCGTTTCGGTCTGGCTTTGGAAACACAACACTTTCCCGATTCGCCCAATCATCCCGATTTCCCTTCAACACTTCTGAAAAAAGGGGAAAACTACTCGCAAACCACTATCTATAAGTTTCTTACGAAATAGTCGTAGTTAAAAAAAGGCTGTTTTTTGTAATCGACCTGGTGCCGGAAATGGTACCAGGTTAGGGGAACCCTTACCTTGTTTTTCCGCTGCAATGCTGCAACTGCAAATCAAAAATCCGATTGAAATCATGCCAAATGTACGCCAATGCTTTATCCGAAAAACCAACCGCTTTGGCAAGGGCAATTAAATGTTTTAATCAATTTTCTGGAGGAGAAATGCAGCTAACACAGATTTCTGACAGACATATGTAGTCTGCCCTGGTAAAAATGTAAAATTGGAGTTCGTATGTGATTGTAAGATACAGAAAAAGAAGTAATTAGATGATAAATAAAAAATAAGTGTGAAGAGTACGTTTAATGAAAAAATGTTGTATATTAGATGCGCATTAAATAAGTGTAAGACGTACGCTTAAAAAATAAATTTGCGAAGCAGGAACTTTTTTAGCAACAGTTTTTTGAATGGTTTTCGAGATGATTTTCCCTGCTTCGTTTCCCTGGATTTATAACGCATAAATACCCATGAGGGCTTATGCCTTCCTAAATGCCCTCGTCCATAAAAGTACCAAAGCATGATAAATCCCTTCCAAAGGCTATGTCGCGGAAGAATACTGATAGAATGAAACCTGGGGTGTATTTCAGGTTAGTTTATATCTGCGGGCAAATACTAACCGGAAATCAGTTTCCCGTCGATGCCATCAGGTAATATCATGAAACAAATAGTAAAATGCAGAACAGCAACTAATTAACCATAATAAATTCCTTACAATGATCATTTATTAACCTTAACCCAAACAAACATGAAAAAAAACAAGCTACAATGTGAAAAGCTGAAGTGGTCGTGGCACTTTAACAGGGCGCTGCTTACCATTTTTTTGCTTTCGTTTACCCTGTTGGCTCAGGCCCAGATGACAAAAATTACGGGTAGAGTTACCGATGCCTCCAACGGCGAACCCATTGCGGGTGCAACAATCCTGGCCAAAGGAACACAAAATGGTGCACTCACCGATATTGACGGAAAATTCGCGATCAGTGTCGATAAAAAAACTGAGATCCTGGTTATTTCATTCGTGGGTATGCAATCGCAGGAAGTTTCAATAAGCGGGCAGACGTATTTTGAAGTTTCGTTGAAAACAAATGCCACTGATATTGAAGGTGTTGTAGTAACTGCGCTGGGTATCAAAAGGGAAAAAAAGGCGTTGGGATATGCTGTAGGCGAAGTAAAATCTGACGCTATTGTAAATTCAAGCGAAAGCAACGTAGTAACTGCATTATCCGGCAAAGTGGCCGGTGTGGTTGTAAACTCAACCTCATCGCAGGCCGGTTCGGGCGCTAACATTGTAATCCGTGGTAACAGCTCAATTACCGGGAACAACAGGCCTTTGATGGTAGTTGATGGTGTTCCGTATAAAACTGACCAGTTTGGTGCCGGCGCTGTTGGTGGCGAAACGGGAAACACCTCCCTTGACGTTGACCTTAGTACGGTTGAAAGTGTTAATATATTAAAAGGTGCTGCTGCTGCTGCGCTTTATGGTGCCGATGCAGCAAACGGTGTAATTATGATTACTACCAAAAGAGGTACTAAAAACATGAAGCCCCAGATTACTTTTTCCGAAAGCTATAGTTTTGATAAAGTAATTGAGATGGAACAGCAAAAAATCTGGTCGCAGGGAAATTATGATGCCGGTACAGGAAAATATGTTTTTCAGGATGGCGAACTTCACCCTGACGGTTCATCAGGTTTTACTTCCGCTTGCTGGGGTCCCAGGATTACCGACGTACCGGGAGCCAGTTACTTTGATAAATACGAAGTATTCCAGGTGGGTCAGAATGCCGAAACAAGCCTGAATATCAGGGGTGGCAGCGATAATGTTACTTATTTTACTTCTATTTCGAACACTACCCAGCAGGGTATATTGGAAGAAATGAAACTGAAGAAAACTTCGATTACTTCCAATGTTGATGTTCGTGTAAACGACAAACTTAAAGTTACCACCGGGCTCAATTTTACCAGTTTTCAAAATGATCGTTTCTGGGAAGGATTTGCAAACAGTGCTTTCATGAACACATTCCTGGCACAGCCAACTACCTGGAATCCTTACCCGGTGTATGCTGACGACGGACGACTCAGATCGTACAGGGGCGGCAGCCGCAACCCTTACCTGTGGCTCAAGGACAATATGATCCGCAACATCGACCGTAAACGATTCACACCGAATGTTGGTTTCGATTACCAGATTGCAAACGGCTTAAAACTTACCGGTAAAGTAGGTATCGACTTTTACCTGAATACCAGGACAGACCAGATCAATTCGGGCGGATATGATTATCCGACAGGTTTATATGATGTACAGAAAAATTCAAATTTCTTCCTCAACTCTGATGTTGTGCTCTCGTACACCAAAAAGATTTCATCCGACTTTTCGCTGGATGCGCTGATTGGAAATAATATTCAGAATACTACCTGGGAAGGTTCCTCATTTATAGGAACAGGTTTTGTGCTCCCCGATATTTATAACAAAAGTAACTGCTCGTCAGTAAAACCTGACGACTGGAGAGGTCAGCAAAGAAGTACCAGCTTGTATGGTCAACTTTCGCTTTCGTACAGGAATATGCTGTATTTCACCGCAACCGGTCGTAACGACTGGACCTCGACTTTGCCTCCCGATGCCCGTTTGAATATTTATCCTTCAACCAGTCTTGCTTACATTTTCTCCGAAATGATTTCGAATAAAGATGTATTAAGTTTCGGTAAAGTTTCCCTTTCGTATTCCGAAGTGGGTAATACACCAGGCGCTTACACCAATGCATTCAGCCAGGTTAACCCATGGTTGGGATGGTCGGGTTTCACACTTCCATACAACGGACAAACAGGTTTCTTCCCTTCCACCACAGCTGTAAATCCTAACCTTAAAGCTGAAAAATCGAAAGAAATCGAATTTTATCTTGATACCAAATTCCTTGATAACAGGATTAGTTTCGAAGCCAGTATTTATAAAAGCTGGTCCGATAACCAGATCATGAGCACCAACCTTGAGTCGTCGTCAGGATATACTTCAGCTTCGATGAATATTGGTTCAATCGAGAACAGGGGTATAGAGCTGATGCTTTCAGGAACACCTGTTAAAACCAAGGACTTCAACTGGGAAATTGCATTCAACTGGTCGAAGAACAAGAGTGAAGTTATTAAACTGGGTTTAAATCATGATCCTATCAACACCGGATACAGCCTTTGGGCCGTTGAAGGTCAATCGTTCCCGGTTATTTACGATGTAAGATATGCCCGCGATAACGAAGGCAATATTATTATTGATGATGCTGATCCAAACTCAGGCAGCTATGGTTATCCGTTGAAAACCAACGATAAACAAGTAATTGGTAAAGTTGAAGCCGACTGGCTGGGTGGTATGCGTAACACCTTTAATTACAAGAACTTTACTTTAAGCGCATTTATCGATATGCGGGTTGGCGGTTATGTGGATAACGGAACCGATGCTTACCTGAAATATTACGGTATGACTAAAGCTACCGAAGCAAGACCTGACAACAACCTTTGGGTTATGGAAGGTGTAAAAGGTCATTATGATGAAAATGGTAATGTAGTTCTTGCTGGAAATAATGACCTGGAAGTACGTTATGATAATTTCTGGAAAAGCTATACCACACTCGAATCGACAGTACAGAAATCAGATTTCATCAAGCTGCGCGAAGTAAGTCTTTTCTATAGTTTCCCGAAAGCAATGCTCGACCAGATCAAATTTGTAAAAGCTTTATCGCTCGGATTTACCGGCCGTAACCTGTGGCATAAATACGACAAAGGTTTTACCGGTAATGATCCGGAAGCTTCCAACTTTGGTGATAACAGCGCCCAGCAAGGCTTAACATGGTATATGTTCCCCAATACCAAGACATATACATTTAAACTTTCAATTACTTTCTAATCATTTTAAAATCTGACAAATGAAAAATCGATTTATAAAACTATCTTCAATCATCCTGTTGGTAATAGCCTTGTCAGGATGCGAAAAATGGTTGGATGTCAATGATAGTCCCGATGCCATTTCGAATGAAAAAATCGCGTTAAAAGGTCATTTGCCGGCGCTGCTGGCCGAGTGGGCTTTAATGGGTTCAGGTGATGATGTAAATGCATCCATGTTCTGGACCTGCCAGCGTGCAACCTGGTCGTATCTGCCGGGTTGGGAAGCGTTTACCATCAACTCAACCACCGGTAACGATTTGTGGAACAATGCCTACAGCGGAACCTTACGTAATGCCGATGTGCTTTACAATCGTGCCAAAGAGGAAAACAACCCTTATTACCAGGGTATTGCCGCACTGATAAAAGCATCGCAAATGGCCTGCCTGGTCGATAATTTCGGGAAAGTGCCTTACAGCGAAGCGCTTCAGTATCCTGCAATTGAAAAACCTCATTTCGACGAAGGAAAAGATGTGTATGTTGAAGCCATGAAGCTTTTTGACGAATCCATTGCTTTGCTGAGCTCAACTGATCCTATTGCCGGCCCCGGCGACGATGATTATGTTTTTGGTGGCGACACAGAAAAATGGCTGAAACTGGCAAATGCTTACAAAGCCCGTTATAGCATGCGTTTAACCTATGCTCCCGGATATACCAAAAACGGTCAGGCTCAGAAAGTGCTCGATGCTCTTGCCAACGGGCTTACATCAAGTGATGATGATGCATTGTTCCACCACGGATCGGGCGAAACCCAACGCGGATTTTTCGGATGGCAGCAAACACAGGATTATGCACAGGGCATCGTGGCCAATGTTGTTTTTGTTGATTATATGAAATCGAAAAATGACCCCCGCGTTCCTTTCTTCTTTACAACCGTTGATTTTGGCGAAGGATCAGAATATTATGGATGGAAATCAGGTGTAGCCACCAGCGATTTCCCGTATCATCCATCCATGGCTAATACTGTATCGGACGAAACTCCTGAAACATTTATGAACTATGCCGAATGTTTATTCCTGAAAGCAGAAGCGTATGTATTACTTCATAATTACGATGCTGCCGAAACAGCCTTAAAAGATGCCATTACCGTTAATATGACTGAGAAAGGTGTTGCCGAAGCTGATATTACAACTTATCTGTCGCACATCACTTTCCCGCAGTCGGAAGAAGCTGCACAGGAACTGGTTATTACCGAAAAATGGGTAGCATCGTATCTTACCACGGCTGAACCTCGTTTCGACTGGATCCGCACCGGTTATCCGATACTCGATTTCACCAAGGCCCACCTGGAACTTGCTAACCAAACTACCATGCCCCGCCGCTACCTGTACCCACAGGATGCTGTTGACCGCAACCCGAATACCCCATCGAACAACGGGATAGACGAATTTGCCAAGGGCGGCATTTTCTGGGATGCCAAATAATTGTTGAATTTTGATTAAATGCAACCCCGGTAAATATCTGCCGGGGTTGTATTTGATGCTTTGGAAGTAATACCTTTACCTTAAAATTATTAACTCTTAACAAATGCGGATCCTGTTTTGCCTGGTGATATTAATGTTTGCAGCCCATCTGCAGGCACAAAACAACAACAACGAAAGTGTTAACCTGGGTATATCCTGGAGATTTATACAGGGTGATAACCTGGCCTATGCCAGCCCCGGGTTTAACGACAACGGATGGAAAACAATACCCGTTGACCGCATTTGGGAAGCTTCAGGGTATGAACCTTACGACGGGT
>CAYNVK010000136.1:0-8070 GCA_964400395.1 uncultured Lentimicrobiaceae bacterium
GGTTCTTTTCAGGAATTAATTGGTAAGAGAAGGTTGACGGAAGTCAGAAGTCGGGTGTCGGAAGTCGGATGTCGGAAGTAAGAAGACCGAAGTCAGAAGTTAGTAGTCAGGAGTTGGAAAGCCAATGATAAGGATGCTAAAAAGTAGCATTGTTAAAATTGAAACTGATAATAGGGAATCTGATTAATTGTCTGAAAAAAACAGATTGAAGCAGAGGTTTGTGCTAAGGGTCTTCCGACTTCCGACTTCCGACTTCCGTCAAAACTTGAAGTACACCATATTATGAGAACCAATAAACTAAAACACAAAATCATTAACCTCAAAAAATCAGATAACCATGAAAAAAACCACAATCTATTTCACAAATGCGCTTATAGCACTGTTACTCTGTGTTAGCATACTTGGGTATGGCCAAACTAAAAAATTGCCCAATATTGTAATCCTGGCTACCGGGGGTACCATTGCCGGGGCCGGAGCAAGTTCAACCGGATCAGCCTACACTTCGGGACAGGTTAAAATTGAAGCCATGATTGATGCGGTTCCTAACATCAGGACCTTAGCCAATTTGAAAGGGGAACAACTTGCTAACGTAGGTTCGCAGGATATGAGCGTGAAAGTATGGCTCGACCTGGCTAAACGTATTAACGAACTCCTGGCATCGAAAGATTGCGATGGAGTTGTAATTACACACGGCACCGATACCCAGGAAGAAACTGCATTTTTCCTGAACCTCACCGTAAAAAGTGATAAGCCTGTTGTGCTCACAGGTTCTATGCGTCCATCAACCGCTCTGAGCGCCGACGGCCCGCTGAACATGTACAATGCCGTTGCTCTTGCTGCCAGTCCGTTGGCAAAAGGATATGGTGTAATGGTTCTGATGAACGATGAAATTCACTCAGCTCATGGTGTTAAAAAAATGATCACTACTCCGGTTCAAACTTTCCAGTCGCCGGAAGAAGGGATGTTGGGAACAGTGAATTTTGGTTTGGTTGAATTTTTCCACAAACCTCACGGTCTGAATACAACCTCGAGCGAATTTTCAGTTGACGGAGTTACATCCTTACCACGCGTGGATATCGTTTATACATGTGCCGATGTATCAACTGATTTAATCGACATCATGGTAAAAGCCGGGGCAAAAGGAATTGTAATTGCCGGAGTAGGCGATGGAAATATGAATGCCGGAACATTGGAAGCAGCAAAAAAAGCAGCTAAGGCAGGAATCTGGGTTGTAAGATGTTCGCGCGTTCCCATCGGCACTGTTTTGGTAAATGGCGAGGTTAATGATAAAGAATTCGGCACCATTTGCGGCGACGAACTGAACCCACAAAAAGCCAGGGTCCTTTTAATGCTTGCTATGCAGAAAAAACGGAGCTGGGACGAAATGCAGAAACTGTTCATTGAATACTAAACTGATAAACCCAAGCTATGAGAGCAATCTATAATAAAATATGGATACTTGCACTCCTGTTGCTTCCTCCTGCCCTAATGGCCCAGGTTAAGGAACCACAGGCCGGAGATACCACGTATTACAAAACACTCATTCCGGAAGAAAAACAAGGGCTTCTGAAAAATATGAGTATGATTGCCAATACACGGTTTGCCTTACGAAATGAATTTCAGGATGGTGAATATACCCAATCGCGTTTCATGATGGAACAGTTCCGGTTGGAAATCAAAGGCAATATACACGATAGGGTTTATTTTCGTTTCCGCGACCGGTATACACGGGCGCAGACCTCAGAGTCTCTGGATAATTTCAGCCGTTCAACCGACCTGGCTTTTATCCGGGTGGCTGCTACTGATAAGTTAAGTATTTCGGCAGGTAAGATGTGCGCCGATTGGGGTGCTTACGAATTCGATTACAATCCAATCGACATTTACGAATACTCCGATATCATTGAATATGCCGATAATTTCCTAACCGGGGTAGGTGTAAGATATCAGCTTAATTCACGACACCAGTTAACATTCCAGATCCTTGATTCCCGCACAAAAACATTTGACGACCTCTATGGCTATCAACCTCATTTTGAGGCGGGGAAAATGCCTTTAGCTTTTGTGGTCAACTGGAGGGGAAGCTTATTTGATGGTAAATTCAACACAATCTGGTCGTATGCATTTCATAACGAAGCAAGGAATACTGAATTAGATCAAGCTGCCGGTATGAACTACATCGCACTCGGTAACCAGCTGAGGCTTGGCAAATTCACGGTTGAATACGACTTCAAATGGAGCCAGGAAGATCTGGATCGCTCGGGTATCATCAGCGAACAGGTTAACGCAACTTCCGAATACCAGTATGCCCTCGAAAATACACTCTATATCGGTCATTGGCTGCATATGTATTACAGGGTAAATCCTAAAATTAACCTGGCGTTGATCGGAATGATGGATATTGCAAAATGGAAGTATGACATGCCGGGGAAGACCACGGATGACTTCCGGACAGCATATGGGATCATTCCAACGATCGAATATTACCCGTTCAAAGACCTGAATCTGCGCTTTTATATCAATTGGGTTGGAAGATCGTATAAGTATTCCGACTATGCTAAAGAGCAGATTGATGTTGTTGATACAAATAAAGGAAGAATTGCGATTGGTTTTGTTTCGCCACTCGGAATATTCTAGTTTAAATTGAGGTTGATTGGCTATTGTTTGGCCGGAGGCGGTGTTGTAAATTCTGGTATGAACTGAAATTCTGATTACTCTTATTTCTTTTTACCAGGCAATATTGCTTCCGGCCTTTATAATGCGATAGTCTGAAATCAATTCGTGGTTAATCCGGATTACTAACTAAAATAAACGGGAGCATTAAAAATCAGGTATA
Source organism: uncultured Lentimicrobiaceae bacterium (assembly GCA_964400395.1). Lineage (GTDB taxonomy): Bacteria > Bacteroidota > Bacteroidia > Bacteroidales > UBA4417 > UBA4417. The sequence goes on from CAYNVK010000136.1 coordinate 2,834, forward strand.
TGAGTGCAAATAGTCTGAGGTCGGTTTTTCAAAATAACAAACAACTGGTCTATTTCTTGTTTTCATTGCTCGCTGCATTGTTAATTACTTTTTTGGTGCGCGAACCTTCCTTTACCCAGGCGCAAACCTATGTGTTGTTCCTGCTTGTTTTTTCGGTAGGATTATGGCTTACCGAAGCAGTTCCTCCTTTTGCTGTCGGGTTGTTTATCATTGCCTACCTGGTATTTACGCTGGGTTACGAATTGTTTACATCAACTCCATTGGATGTAAAAATTTATGTCAACACTTTTTCCAACAGTGTTATCTGGTTGATGATGGGCGGTTTTTTCCTGGCATCAGCTATGACTAAGACAAAACTTGATGCCGATCTGATTCAGATCACCATGAAGGTTTGCGGTACAAAGCCTAAAAGTATCCTGTTTGGCCTGATGATGGTGACCATGGTTTTTTCGATGCTTATTTCCAATACAGCTACCACCGCCATGGTAATTGCTGCATTGATGCCTTTGTTGCTGAAACTGGGCAAGGGATCGCCAACTGGTAAAGCACTCATTTTAGGCATTCCTATTGCTGCAACAACAGGAGGTATGGGTACACTGATCGGCAGTCCGCCTAATGCAATTTCTGTAGGTGCACTCATAACTGCAGGACATCCCATGGATTTCGTAACCTGGATTTATTACGGTTTGCCTTTGACTGTATTTTTAACCATCCTGTCGTGGTGGGTACTGGTAAAGCTTTTTATGAAAAAAGACGAAAATCTTTCACCTGGTGAAATTGTAATTGCAAACAGTGAGGTTAGCGCCGATTTCCGCTCGAAACGTCTTACAGTTGTAATTATACTTTCGGTAACGCTTTTACTTTGGCTTACCAGCCCGATACACAACTTGCCGGCTGCAGCAGTTTCGGCAGTTCCGTTGGTATTTCTTACGCTTACAGGGATTTTAAAGGGAGAGGATGTTCGGGCAATCGGCTGGGACACATTAATACTGGTAGCCGGAGGTCTGGCATTGGGCACCGGCTTGCAGCAGACCGGTTTACTCGAAATTTATGCCGCGAAGATTGCTTCACTCGAAGTACCCCATGTTGTTTTCTTCTTCCTGCTGGCTTACGCAACCATGTTGTTTTCCAACATTATGAGCAATACAGCAACAGCTACCGTGCTAATCCCTTTAGGAATGGCTATCTTGCCGCAATATAGCATTGAAGTTGCCATGATCATTGGATTATCTGCTTCCACAGCATTGTTCCTGCCTGTTTCAACACCGCCTAACGCAATTGCATACAGCACCGGAATGATCGAACAAAAGGATTTACGGATCGGTGGCTCTTTAATCGGATTGGTGGGACCGGCTGTAATTGTTTTATGGGTAATGCTTGTTTCCTAATGCCAGAACTTGTTTTGACTATCAATATCAATAATGCCAATGTGTGCGGAATTCTTACATAAACACATCTCGTTTTGATGGAATATAAACTGAGATCCTATGGCGGTGTGCTACCCATCGTAAATGGTTTCCACTCAAGATTAAAAATGACTAGGGTACATTCAGAATTAATCCCGATTCTTGACCAGGTTTTGCAACATAGTGATTATCTTAAATTTAAAATGCTTTAAACTAAAGGGAAAATGAAACAAAACACCGGTTATTCCTTGTTGCGGGATGCGCGTTTAAATAAAGGGACTGCATTTTCGCTGGAAGAGAGAAAGAAATATGGACTGGAAGGTCTGTTGCCTGCCCAGGTTGAAACCCTTGAAACCCAAATGCTTCGTGTAAATGAACAGCTTAACCTGATTGATCTTCCGATTCATAAATACAGTTATCTGACCAATTTACTCGAAACCAACGAGACCTTGTTTTTTAACCTGATTATGAATGATCCGGCTAAGTTCCTTCCTTTGGTGTATACCCCGACTGTCGGCGAGGCCTGTGAGAAATTCGGACATATCTCGCGTCGCCTCCGGGGCCTGTTTATTTCAATCGACCAGAAAGACCGCATAAAGGAAATACTCCGTAACTGGCCGGAAGAAAATGTGAGGTTCACTGTTGTAACAGATGGAGGTCGGATTTTAGGACTGGGCGACCTTGGAATATGCGGATTGGGCATACCTATCGGGAAACTGGCTTTATATACAGGATGCGCCGGTGTTCCCCCTGAATTTACAATTCCTATCGTATTGGATACAGGCACAAATAATGAATCCTATTTAAATGATCCGCTTTACCCCGGTTTAAAGCATAAAAGAGTTACCGGTAAGGAGTACGATGATTTTATTGAAGCATTTGTTGTGGCAATCAACGAGGTTTTCCCTAAAGTATGCATCCAATGGGAGGACTTTAAAGGCGTCGATGCCATTCGTATTTTAAATACGTTTCGTGACAAAGTGTGTACGTATAACGATGATATCCAGGGGACAGCTGCTATAGCCACGGCTGGTTTTATTTCCATAAGCCGGCTGATGGGTAAGCCTTTTACAGCGCAAAAGTTTCTTTTCCTGGGTGCGGGAGCTGCCGCATTTGGTATAGCCGATCTGTTGGTGCAGAAATTTATGAAAGACGGATTAACCAGGAAAGAAGCATTGGAACATATCTGGATGTTTGATGTTAATGGATTGCTTGTTCAATCGAGAACCGATCTTGCTGATTACCAGAAACAATTTGCGCATAAAGGTGTTGTTACAAATGATTTTGCCGAAGCCGTTCTCCAGGTAAAACCGACTGCTATTATTGGCGTTAGCACCGTTGGAGGCGCTTTCAATCAGCAGGTTATTGAAAATATGTGCAGGGTAAATGAACGACCTATAATTTTCCCGTATTCCAATCCAACCTCGCATTCGGAATGCACTGCTGAACAAGCCTATACCTGGAGCAAGGGGAAAGCGGTTTTTGCCAGTGGCAGCCCTTTCGCCCCTGTAACATACGGAGGAAAAACATTTACACCGGGACAAGGTAACAATGTTTTTATTTTTCCTGCCATGGGATTAGCTATATTTGTAACTGAAGCAACAAGGGTTACTGACAATATGTTTATTATCGCTGCCGAAGCAGTTGCTGAACAGGTAACCGTGGAAGATTTTGAAATGGGACTTATTTACCCCCAGGTAAAAGATATTCTGAAGGTATCCTTAAATGTTGCGGTGAGAGTTGCAGAAGAGATATTCGCAAGCGGAATAGCCGGGATTGAAAAACCTGAAGATATCCGGGCATTTATAAAGAGTAAAATGTTTGTGCCGATGTATAAATCAATGTGAGTGGTGACAATGTCTTTTCTTAAATCAATTCAACATTAACTAATAATCAAAAATCATGAAATTAAAACTCTTAGTACCGTTAAGCCTGATCGGGCTGATGTTTGCCTGCGGGCCCTCAACAAAGCTTGAAAAAAGCTGGATTGATCCTTCTTTTAATGCGAATATGCAACCAATAACCAAGGTCCTGGTTATCGCACCCCTACGGGATGAAAATTCTCAGCGGATAGCGGAGGATAAAATTGTTAAGAAACTTAAAGGTACCACCGGGGTTCAATCATACACCTACCTCTCACCTGCCGATACTGCCATAACATTAGTTGAAAGCAAACTGAAGAAAGATGGTATTGAAGGCATTATCCTGATGCGTTTAACAACCGTTGAAAAGTCATTAACCTACAACCAGGGATCTTATTCCGGCGGTTATTACGGCGGTTATTACGGGTATCGCGGATATGGATATGGCGGATATTATGGCGGCGGATATGCCCCCGGATATTATTCCGAAGATAAAACCTTCCTGGTTGAAACAAATTTTTACCGGGTCAGCGACCGCAAATTACTCTGGTCAGGAACTACTTCAACGCTTAACCCTACAAGCCTCGAAAATACACTTGATGAGATTATTTACACAATTCAATACGAGTTGCAAAAGAAAGGTCTGATTAAAAAATAGATGTTCCCGTGACAATTAAAATCAGATATGGGGAATATACTTAACCTAATTGCAACGTATATTTTCTGATTAATCCTGCCTGCTGAAACCAGGCAGGATTAATGGTTTTAATGCAAATTTCAGATAATCCGGTCTAAAAAATCAGGTCGATGCAAAAACGCAACAACAATAAAGTACTGAATAAATAGTAGATGCATCCATTTATAACTGTATATTTGAATATCCTGAAATCTGTTTTATCTTTGAATTAGATTTTACAGGATGTTTCAATAAATAAGTCTAAAACCCTCATTTTGTAAAAGCATGTAATACTTTAGTTCTATCTGTTTAAACCTAAAATTCTGATAAAAATAATTGAATCATTTAATACATTTGTTCTTAATACCAATAATCAAGTTACCAATCCCAAGACCATAATCACTAACTGCAATTACTATTAGTTGTTAAAAAAAAATGCCCATGAAAAAGACAATTACGTTCTTACTGGTATTGCCAGTTTTTCTGCTGTTTTCCGCCTGCGGTAAAAAAGAAGCGCCGGTGCAGGCTGCACTCGAAGTTCCTGTTACAAGTGTTCTGCAACAGGATGTCCGGCTCGAATCGGAATACACCGGCCAAACCTACGGGCAATCGGATATACAGATCAATCCACGGGTTGATGGAACTATTCTGAGCGTTAATTTTAAAGAAGGTAACCTGGTTAGTAAGGGAGAATTATTGTACACCATTGATCCGTTGCCATACCAGGCCAAAGTTAACCAGGCTGCCGGAGCATTGGCAGAAGCACAGGCTGGATTGGCCCGGGCCAAATCTGATTTGGACATGATAGCTCCTTTAGCCAAAATAAATGCTGTCAGCCAGAGGGAATTGGTAGCAGCCCAGGCGGCTTATGATGCCTCAAAAGCAAAAATTGAAGCAGCCCAGGCTTCACTTGATAATGCAAAAATAGAATTGGGATATTGCAGGATTACTGCACCCATCTCAGGATTGATAGGCATATCGAAAGTGAGGGTTGGTGATTATGTGCGCCCTGGCGCTTTATCTGTTTTAAATACGATTTCCGATTTGGGAGATATGAGGGTACGCTTTACCATCAGTGAGCAGGAATACCTTCGTATTGTGAGGGAAATTAATAAAGAAGGATCGGACCTCAAAGGAGCCGGCCAATCCATTTCCTTAAAATTATCTGATGGATCCATCTATCAGCATACAGGAAAACTGAGTTTCACCGACAGGCAGATTGACCCTACAACTGGTGCAATGACGTTGGAAGCTGCTTTCCCGAATCCTGAAAAACTGCTGCGCCCCGGCCAA
>CAYNVK010000137.1:0-4484 GCA_964400395.1 uncultured Lentimicrobiaceae bacterium
GCTTCAGGGCATAACCCTGCAACAAGGACAATGACACACTTTTCTGAATACTCCCTCCGAAATTCGAAATCAACCATCCCAAATCCGCAATCCGCAATCAAACATCCCACATCCAACATCAAACATCCAACATCCAACATCCAACATCAAACATCAAACATCAAACATCCAACATCCAACCTCCCCATTCCCCTTGCATCCCGAAATCCTTACACCCGAACAATTTCTTAAACAGGCGCTGAACTTGCCGGTGGTTGATGTGCGGTCGCCCGGCGAATTTCAGAAAGGTCACATTCCGGGAGCACATAACATCCCGATTTTCGATAACGAAGAGCGTGCCCGTGTAGGTACAACTTATGTTAAAATCGGGAAAGAACCTGCCATTGAACTGGGGAAGGTAATTGCCGGCGGAAAAACCACCTATTACCTCGAAGCCATTGCCGGGGTTGCCCCGGAAAAGCAAATGCTCCTGCATTGCTGGCGTGGTGGGATGCGCAGCGCTAAAATAGCGCAGTTTTATGCTGATGCCGGATACCGTGTTTTTATCCTCGAAGGTGGTTATAAAGCCTATCGCGGGTATATCCGAAAGCAATTTTCAACTGGCAGACAGATTTTTCTGATTGGAGGCTATACCGGGTCGGGTAAAACAGCCATACTCAGCGAAATCAGTAGGATGCATCAACAGGTTATTGATCTGGAAGCTTTGGCCTGTCACAAAGGATCCAATTTCGGGCACCTCGGGCAGAAATCGCAGCCCACAACAGAGCAGTTCGAAAATGACCTCTATGCGCAATGGGCCTGGCTCGATTCTGCAAAACCTTTATGGCTCGAGCACGAAAGTATGAGTATCGGAACTGTTTACCTTCCCGATACCTTCAGGTCGGCAATGCTTGGCGGGGTGCTGTTCTTTATTGATGTTCCCCGGGCCGATCGCATCAGCAGGCTGGTAAACGAATATGCCTGTTTCTCCAAAAATGAACTGCTCGAAATACTCGAACACCTCAGCGTATACATGGGCAGTTACCAGGCACACCAGGCAATAAGCGCGTTGCATAACGATGATTTCGAAAAAGTGGCCGACCTAACTCTGGCTTATTACGACAAGCTCTATGAAAATTCGCTTTCGCGGCGCCCGGTCCGCAAGATGGTGAAAATAAATTTGCCCTCTGTGAGTGCCACTGAACATGCAGAAATTATTTTAAAACATGCTGTGGACGAACAGGCGATTAGCTGATTGATTCGCTTGTAAACCTTGGAAGTGGTTTACAGAAGTGGAGTAACTTTTATTTCTTAAGACCAATTGAAAACCAAATGGTAAATATTGAATAAATTCTTTTTTTTGATCAAAATCATAACATGGAAGACCTGATATATCTCGATTATAATGCTACAACGCCTATTGACCCGGAGGTTGAAGCAACCATGCGGCCGTACCTGAATGCCTATTTTGGCAATCCCTCAAGTCGGTACCGTTATGGCATTGATGCGCGTAAAGCGGTGGAAACAGCGCGCCGGCAGGTAGCCGAATTATTGGGAGCTTCACCCGAAGAGATCATTTTTACAAGCGGAGGTTCCGAATCCGACAACCATGCGCTGAAAGGTGTGGCTTTTGCGTTGAAAAGCAAGGGAAATCATATAATTGTATCAACTATCGAGCATCCGGCTATACTCGAAGTATGCATCTGGCTCGAAAAACAAGGTTTCCGGGTTTCGTACCTGCCTGTTGATACAGGTTGCAGGGTTGATGTTTCGGCATTCGAACGACTGGTTACGCCGCAAACCATACTTGTATCGGTGATGCATGCCAACAACGAAGTAGGAACACTGCAGCCCATTGCCGAATTGTCGGCCCTGGCACACCGCCACGGAATTTTATTCCATACCGATGCTGCCCAGTCGGCAGGCAAAATATCCGTGGATGTAAACCAGCTGGGAGTTGATTTGCTAACCCTGGCCGGGCATAAATTGTATGCGCCCAAAGGCATTGGCGCCTTGTATATCCGCAAAGGCGTTGTGCTCGATAACCTGATTCATGGAGCCGGGCAGGAACATAACCTGCGTGCCGGAACCGAAAATCTACTCGAAATTGTCGGCTTTGGAAAAGCAGCCGAGATAGCCCGTCGCGACCTGCAAAAAAATAGCCTCCACCTGGCCCGGATGCGTGATTTGCTCAGGGATGAACTGCTGACCCTGGCACCCGGAATGCATATTCATACCCCCGTTGAAATAAGCTTACCCAACACGCTGAGCATTGCTTTCAGGGGGATACCTGCCGATACCCTGCTTTCGACCTTACCTGGGCTGGCGGCATCAGCGGGTGCAGCCTGCCATCCTGCTGGTGTAACCAGTTCGCATGTGCTGCTAGCTATGGGTGTTAGTACTGAGTATGCCATGGGCACCATAAGGCTCTCAACTGGTAAAAATACTACTCCTGAAGAAGTGAAGACTGCAGCTCAAATGATTGCAGATGCCTATAGCCGTATTGTTTCACCATCGGAAACTGTAAAAACCGGTAATGCCGGCGACAGCATTAAACTTACCCAATTTACCCACGGCATGGGCTGTGCCTGCAAAATGCAGCCAGCCGACCTGGAAAAGATATTGCGAAATCTGCCTTTAACCACTGATCCGGATGTGCTGGTGGGTAACAGCGCCGCCGACGATGCTGCCGTTTACCGCGTGAATCCTGATCAAGCCATTGTTCAGACCCTCGATTTCTTTACCCCTATTGTTGACGATCCTTACGATTTTGGAGCCATTGCCGCTGCCAATGCCCTGAGTGATATTTTTGCCATGGGGGCAAAACCCCTGTTTGCCTTAAATATAGTTGCTTTCCCGGTGAACCGGCTACCGCTGGAGGTACTCGAAAAAATACTGCTGGGTGCTGCCGATAAAGCTACAGAGGCAGGGATAAGCATTATTGGCGGGCATAGCATCGACGATACCGAGCCCAAATTCGGGATGTGTGTTACCGGGCTTGTGCATCCCGAAAAGGCCTGGAAAAATATTGGCGCCCAGCCCGGGGATGCGCTTATACTAACCAAACCACTGGGAACAGGAATTATTTCCACTGCCGTGAAAAATGGCCTGGCCGGTGAAGATGCTGCTGCTGAAGCTTGTTACTGGATGAAGCAACTCAACCAGAAAGCTGCCCATGTTTTTTCGAAAGTTCCGGTACATGCCTGCACCGATATCACCGGTTTCGGGCTGGCCGGCCATTTGAGCGAAATGACGCGTGGCAGCCGGGTGGATGCCGAAATTGACTTCAGCAAGCTGCCGTTTATGCAACCTGTGAAAGCATTGGCATTGGCCGGGGCAATTCCGGGTGGCACACACAACAACCTGGCGTTTTACCAGCAATGGATCCGCTGGCAGGCTGTGCTTTCTGATACCGAAAAGCTTATGTTTTGCGATGCGCAAACTTCGGGTGGGCTGCTGGTTTCGATTCCGGGACAATTTGTCGGCGATGTTTTACAGGAACTCTTCGCCCAGGGTATCGGAAGTGCTGCCGTTATTGGTCGCATTGCGCAAGCGGGAGATGGAATAATTACAGTTATCTGACGGAATACAATGGCTTATCTCCAGGCAATAAAAGCACACATTACCAGGTTTGCCCGCAGTACCAGTTCCTGGTACCAGTGTTTACCGCGGCGTGTAAAGCGCGGACTTACAATCGTTTTCGTGGCGTTTGCTTTGTTCCTGGCGATAGATTTAATATTCCCGTTGCATACTGATATCAAATATTCGCGACTGATTCTTTCGGGTGATGGTAAACTCCTTAATGCGTCCTTATCCACCGATCAGCAGTGGCGTATGAAAGCTGAGCTTCAGGAAGTAAACCCGCTTCTTATCAAAACACTCATTTACAAAGAAGACCGATGGTTTCGTTTTCATCCGGGGGTAAACCCTGTAGCAATCGCAAGGGCGCTATGGCAAAATGTAAGTCATGGCAAGCGGGTATCCGGAGCCTCCACCATTACCATGCAGGTTGCCCGCATGCTCGAACCCCGCGAACGAACCCTTTTCAATAAGCTGATAGAGTGTTTCAGGGCTTTTCAGCTGGAAATGCATTGTTCGAAAAACGAAATCCTCGGCCTTTATATTAACCTGCTGCCCTATGGGGGTAATGTGCAAGGCGTTAAGGCGGCTTCGTTTCTGTATTTCGGGCAGGAACCGCAGGCGCTCAGCCTGGCGCAGGTAGTTACGCTGGCTATCATTCCCAACGATCCCAACCATTTGAGCCTGGGCAGGCACAACACAGCCATTGTTAAGCAGCGCAACATCTGGTTGAAAAAACTAGGTACATACCATTTGTTTGAGCAAAAGGCAATGCTCGATGCTATCGGAGAGCCGCTGACGGCCAGGCGTTATGAAGCCCCGAAACTGGTTCCGCACCTGGCCCGGCTACTTGCAGCCCGTTATCCGGCAAAACCGGTAATACACACTTTTATTGATGCCCGCTTACAGGATTTTATCGAAAATAC
>CAYNVK010000137.1:4584-6750 GCA_964400395.1 uncultured Lentimicrobiaceae bacterium
CAGGATATACCGCAGAATTTTAATGGCTACCGACCACAGAATTACGACGAAACCTTCCGGGGCCGGTTGCCGGCTTCGCAGGCGCTGGCGCTGTCGCTCAACATACCGGCCGTTGACCTGGCCAACAGGGTAGGAGCAGACCTGTTTAACGAAAAACTCAGTCGCGGAGGGTTGAAATGGATAGGCGCACGCAGGAAATCACTCGGGCTTTCGGTGGTACTGGGAGGCTGTGGAGTTACACTTTCGGAACTTACATCGCTGTATTCGAGCCTGGCCTGCGGGGGAATGAATTATCGGTTGAAGTTTACCACCGATGATGCCGCCCAGGCCCCGGTAGTACTTTTCAGTCCGCAGTCGAGCTGGATGATCACTGAAATCCTCACCGGGCTAAAGCGCCCTGACTTACCAAACAATTTCGAAAACTCTGTTAACCTGCCCCATATTGCCTGGAAAACCGGAACTTCTTACGGCCGGCGCGATGCCTGGAGCATAGGTTATAATCCTGAGTATACGGTGGGCATTTGGGTGGGTAACTTCGATGGCACCGGCGTGCCTGAACTTTCGGGCGCTGATTTTGCAACACCTATACTCTTCAAAATATTTAATTACCTGGCTTATAATCAAAAGCCTGCCTGGTTCAAACGCCCGGCAGGGCTCGATTTCCGACTGGTATGCGCCGAATCGGGATTGCCGCCTTCCGAAGGATGCAACACGCTGGTGATGGACGACTATATCCCGGCCATTTCGCCAAACCGCAAATGCGACCACCAGGTACCGGTTTTTGTGAATGAAGCCGGTAACATGTCGTACTGCCGTTCGTGCCTGCCATCAGCCGGTTACCGCACTGATTATTTTCCAAACCTGAGCCCGGGACTTATTGCATTTTACGAGGATGAGCAGATCCCTTACCGCAAAATTCCACCGCATAACCCGCAGTGCAACCGGGTGTATCATAACGATAGCCCTGTTATTACATCCCTCACCGAAGGCAAAGAGTATATTCTGTATGCCGGGGCAAAACAGCAATTGCAACTGGCGTTCACGGCAACCTCGGATGTTAATAAAGTGTTTTGGTATATCAACGATAAATTTTTTAAGGAAGCAGTGCGCGGACAGAAACTCTTTTTCACGCCCGAAGCCGGTATTATTAAAATTTCGTGCAGCGACGATAAAGGCCGCAATACGGATATACAGGTAAAGGTGAGTTTTTTGTAGTAATAAAACAGAAATTTCATGCAGGTATTTTGATTTACTTATCAGCCATTTCCCTTCAACTCTAGCTTTACTTTTATAACAGAATTTTTATTTAAAATTTTATTGCTTTTCCCTCCTGAAATTCAATTACATGTAGTGCTTTCAACTACACTAATAATCAGTCATACACTACATACATTAGGCAATTCGAACTATAGACTACTTTTTAAAGTAGGGCTAATTTTGTATCATTCTGATTGAGGAAAGAAACACTGAAAATGAGCATAGCAATAATTGGTTTAATCTGGATACTGACGTCACTGTTTACCGTGGCGCTTAAGATCTTTTTCCGGAAATATGTCATTTTTACTGTCAGTACTCCGGTTGAAGAATCCTGTTCAGATGATCCCGGTATTATTCATTCTTAACTGATGAATACGGCCATGAAGAAAATTTATCTCGTACATACTTGTATGCTGCTTCAATAACTTCCAAACCAAAGATATCTCCGGTACGCCGGAGATATCTTTTCTTCCAGCCGGGAATTGAGCGCGTGCATAATCTGATAACAGCACTATAAATGTATAAGTTATGAAAACAAAAGAACTTATCACAGAAGAGATTATCAAGGTATCTAAAAAGATACTGATGATCACCCTTGCATCCGCTTTCGTCGCATTCTTCAGTTTAACATCATCAGGCTCAGTAATAAATACAAGAGCCTGCAGCCAGTCCGCTGCCGACACTGCCATGCTTAAAAGCGGTAATGATGTGTCCGATTTACTTCAGATCACCGTGAAAGTCAACAATAAAACAGATGAACTGTACATGCATTTTAACCAGGATGCTACGGATGGTTTCGATGGGGCTTACGATGCCTATAACCTCGAATCTTTGGCCGGTAGCCAGGTTCCTGATGTTTATACAGTTGACATAAGCGGCACAAAATATTCCATCAATTCATTCCCTTTC
>CAYNVK010000137.1:6850-8017 GCA_964400395.1 uncultured Lentimicrobiaceae bacterium
CCGGAAACCAACAAGCAAACACCGGCATGCCGCGTATTTGCTTTCAACCGTGAACTGAATCTGCAATACGAGCCACTTAAAGGAAAGAAAGGCTCCGCCACCATCTTCGATCTGCAGGGCAGGGTAATAGAAACTGTCGTGTTGGATGGCTCGGGATTGCAAAAGGTTTCGTGCCCGTTCTCTACCGGCGTGTATTTGGTAAATATCAGTTTCCCGGGGTTTGCCGAAACCCATAAAGTGGTTGTGCGCTAATTGATCAGACAAACCGTTTTTTATTGAAATAAACTGCTGCCTGGCTTCGATATGAGCCGGGCAGCAACATTTATATTGCTTTTCTGTTTAACTTTCAACTCATTTTCAGGTGTGGTTATTATGGATACTTATATTGCTTTCCTGCGTGGGATAAATGTATCGGGGCAGAAAATTATTAAGATGGAGGCATTGCGCGATGCTTTTTTACGGGAAGGCTTCACTGGGGTGAAAACGTATATTCAAAGCGGGAATGTGCTCTTCAACAGTACCGGACTCTCCGAATCAGAATTGCCGAACCGGCTTGAAGGTCTGATAGTCGAAAATTTCGGTTTCCATACCGATGTAATCCTGCGAAGCAGAAATGAAATTGAATCAGTGCTTAAAGCATTGGAAATTATATATTCAGAAAGGGAAGGGGAACAAAAATTATATATCTCATTCCTGAAAAATGCATTCAGTGGCAACATCAGCCTGCCTTTGTTTTCGAAACACGGTGATGTGGAAATAATTTATCACAACACCCGTGATTTTATCTCCCTTTCTCATTTGCATAAAGGTACTTATGGATTCCCGAATGCATTTATCGAAAAATTTACAGGCATTCCGGCTACAACAAGAAATCCGCAGACTTTACGAAAGATACTCGATCTGTAATGCCTGCGGATTTACCTGGTTTGCGTGGTGGTGGCTTTACATGCCTTTAGCCCACTCAGCTTCTACATCTTCAATGCTTTTGGGTTTTGGTTTCCCGAGCAGTTCGCAATCGGTTTCGGTAACCAGGAAGTTTTCCTCGTTGCGTAATCCTCCAAAGTTCCGGTACGTTTCAACCTTATCGAAATTAATATACTCGCTGTTATGACGGGTGGCTTTCCACTGGTCAATCAGCTCGGGAATAAAATAGATGCCGGGTTCAAT
>CAYNVK010000138.1:0-7977 GCA_964400395.1 uncultured Lentimicrobiaceae bacterium
TCACTGACAAGCGGAGGTTTTGCTGCCGGAAGGGGATCCTGCCATATCAGTTCTTCCGCAGGTACTTCCGGCCCCAGGTACCGTGACCGCGGTCCCAGGTCACGATGCGTGAGCTTGAACCATGCACGTGCGAAAGCGTCGGCAAATTCGAGCGGATGTTCATAAAACCGCCTTGAGATCTTTTCGTAAACCGGGTCAAACCGGAGTGAAAGGTCCGTGGTAAGCATAGTCGGGGGGTGCGCTTTATGCGGGTCATGTGCATCCGGAACCAGGTTCCCGGCTCCTTTGGCTACCCACTGGTATGCCCCGGCCGGACTCTTTGTCAATTCCCATTCATATTTAAAGAGATTTTCAAAGAAGTAATAGCTCCATTTTGTAGGGGTCTGTGTCCATGTGACCTCGATGCCGCTTGTAATTGTGTCGCCACCTTTACCGGTTCCGAATGAGCTTTTCCAGCCCAGTCCCTGCTCTTCAAGCGGTGCGGCTTCCGGATCAGGTCCCACATGCCCGGAACTGCCGGCGCCGTGAGTTTTTCCAAACGTATGCCCGCCGGCTATCAGGGCCACCGTCTCCTCATCATTCATGGCCATACGGGCAAATGTGTTACGGATGTCCTTTGCGGCTGCAACGGGATCAGGATTACCACCCGGACCTTCAGGATTTACATAGATGAGACCCATCTGGATAGCAGCAAGAGGATTGTCGGTTTCCTCCATGTCAAGATTACGTTCATCGTTTTCAAGCCATTTTGTTTCCGAGCCCCAGTATATATCCTCATCCGGTTCCCAAACATCTTCACGGCCTCCTGCAAACCCGAATGTCTTGAATCCCATTGATTCCAGTGCCACATTTCCGGCCAGGATCATCAGGTCAGCCCATGATATTTTCCTGCCGTACTTCTGTTTGATCGGCCAGAGCAACCTCCTTGCCTTGTCCAGGTTAACGTTGTCAGGCCAGCTGTTAAGCGGGGCGAACCTCTGCTGACCGCTTCCGGCCCCTCCGCGTCCGTCACCAATACGGTAAGTGCCGGCGCTGTGCCAGGCCATACGGATAAACAACGGGCCATAATGACCGAAGTCAGCAGGCCACCACTCCCGGGAGCTTGTCATAAGCTGATGGAGATCATTCTTTAATGCCTTATAATCAAGGCTGTTAAACTCCCGGGCATAATTAAAATCCTTACCCATCGGGTCAGAGAGAGATGAATGCTGACGCAGGATGTTCAACTTCAGCCTGTTTGGCCACCAGTCACTGATCTTTGTCCCGCTGCTTCCAACGGTGTGACTCCGCGTTGCTCCGGTGACGGGGCACTTGCTCATGTTTTCAGGATTCTTTTCCATGTTGTGACGTGTTTTATTGTTTTTTGAATTTCCCGGTTATCTGGAGCTTGATCTCCTCAATCTCAAACTCATCGATTTTATTCTTTTCGAAATACTCCCTGAGGATATTATGTATTTCATCATTCTGATAATCTGTTATCAGACCTGTCTCGGTACTTATAAGATGATGGTGCGGTTCAGTGATCGCATCATAACGGATTCTGTTTTTTTCGGTTTCAACCTTGTTTATTACATTTTTTGCAACCATGATATCAAGTGCCTTGTAAACAGTTGCAGTTGCAACATTAAGATTCCTGTTTCTTATATATTTGACTATTTCATCAGCTGCCGGATGATTGTTCAGTTCCGTTATTGCCTCGAGAATAAGCACTCTCCTCGGGGTAGCCTTCAACCCTTTATCCCTCAACCTGGCCCTCAGCTGCTCCCTTTTCATCTTAAGTATAAAGTGGAATTATTCTACCTTAATTAACAAATATAAGAAAATTATCCGGAAGTGTACATAGTGAACCAAACAGTATGCCCGGAGGCAGAATTAAAAAAAAGTATAAAAATATTTGGTTAATAGAAAAAACTAGTTTATATTAGTACCAATTTAAATTAATTAACCAGCGCACTATGGAAAATACCAGTTTCACACCGGAAGAGAGCTTTGATGTAATTAACAAAGCCATTGCAAACTTTAAGATTAATTACAGGGAAAGTTCAAAAGTCTTTCTGCTCTGGGGTTGGATATTAACTCTTTGCAGCATCACTAATTTTTTCCTCCTGAAGTTTGTGCACAGCACGGAGCCGTGGGTGCTCAAGGGATATGTTATTCTTGGGTGCTGGGCTGTGTTTCTTTTAACCGGATTTATAATCATGTATTTCATGGTCCGGAAAATGAACAGGGCTAAGAAGGTACACAGCCATATTGACAGGTTTATAGATTATCTGTGGTGGGTAACAGCACCTTCATTTTTCATTGCAACATTCATCTGTATTAAATCTGGGATGGCCCCGCCGGCTGTGATGTTATTGGTCGCAGGCATCGCAACCACAACCACCGGGCTGGCTATCAGGTTCAGACCCCTGATTATCGGCGGTATGTCATTTTTTGTTTTCAGTATTGCTGCAACCTTTGTGACAAATGAGTACCTGGCACTGGTTGTAGGTGCAGCAATAATCTGCGGTTATCTTATACCGGGATATTTATTAAGAGCAGCAAAAGAATAGAGTCATGTATAACGATTTGGATCCGCTGTTGCACTCGCAGCTGCGACTGGCAATTATTTCGATGCTTGTAGCTTCCGAAAAGGTGGAGTTTACGTATATACAGAGCCAAACCAAAGCTGCTGCAGGCAATATAAGTATCCAGGCAAAAAAGCTCGAGGATGCCGGGTATATTAAAATTGAAAAATCATACAAAAACAATTACCCGAACACGATGCTCTCAATCACTGACAAAGGCGTAAAGGCATTTGAATCTTATGTGACCAGCCTTAAAAAATATCTTAACCCGAAGAAGTGATGTATTACTGTATTTTTCTGGTGTGATGGCTGCAAAAACCGGGAGCTTTGACCAAATCCGGCCGGCCGATTATTTTTTGGGAAACCAGGGGAAGAACGAACTTGTTTTCTGAATGTATTCGCGGTATTGCGGCTTCGACTCGTTTAAAGTCTTTTCGAGCAGGGCGACACCTGACACTTTGATGATCAGCAGAGTCATTACAACAGCACCGGTTATCTGCCAGTAACTCCCGGCAGCGATACTGAGAAGTGCATAGGCCCACCATACTGCTGCATCACCAAAATAATTGGGATGGCGTGTGTACTTCCAGAAGCCTCTGTCCAATACTTTTCCTTTGTTTCCGGGATCTCCCCTGAAACGCGACAATTGATAATCGCCTCCCGCCTCAAAGGTAAAACCAACCAACCAGACACAGATGCCGATGTAATCGATCAGATTCAGGCTTCCCGGATGGGTCCCCGTGGAAATCCCCAGCAGGGGCAATGAAACAATCATCAGCAAAACGCCCTGTAACAGGAATGTCTGGAAATAACTGACCCACCAGTAACGCTCCGCACCGTATTTACGCCTGAATTCCCGGTACCTGAAGTCTTCCCCTTGGCCAATATTCCTCATGGCAAGATAACCGGCAAGCCTGAGTCCCCATACGGAAACCAGTACCAAAACCAGCATTTTCCTGGGATTCATTTCCCCCGAACCAAAGACGTAAAACGCATTGACCGCGACAAAACCGACACCCCAGAAAATATCGACTATACTCACATTTTTTATTATGATGCTCCATATCCATAACAGGGTCACCAGGACCCAGATGAGCAGGGCGGCTTGTAAAAACAGGGTCATCATTTGGTAGATATTAACTGTTAAACAGTAATGAAATGGCAATTGCTCCGTTCCCTGCATGCATGCCTATTACGGGAGAAATATTGACGACTGAAACTGGCTTAAGTCCGGTCATCGCAACCATCTTTGCCTCGGCCTCCCGGGCCCCTTCAGGATTATGGGCATGAAGTATAATGTAATTCCACATGGTCTTCCCGGCGCTTATCTTCTGTATGTGCCTGTAGATTTTATTCAGGCTTGACTCCTGGCTGAAGGTTTTTCCGAAAAGGAGCGATTTCCCGTTTTCGTCCATCGAGATTACAGGGTTTAATCCAAGTGCGCTTGCAATGATCCCTTTTGGTTTTGAAACTCTTCCTCCCCTGATCATAGACTTCAGATCGCGAACACTTACGAATATCTTTGATTGAATTATATCCTTTTCAAGTGACCTTGTAATTGCATCAATTGAAAGGCCCGCCTCGATGTTTTGTGCGGTTTTCAATACAAGCAATCCCAGTGCTCCTGACAGGTTTTTTGAATCAATTACCCTGACCGGTTTGTTAAACTCTTTCGAAATACGTTCACCGGCTTTGACGCTGTTGGCATAGGTTCCGCTGAACTGGCCGGTAAGATGGATTGCAATTATGGCATCGTAATGCGAAGCAAGGTGTGAGTACAAATTGGTGAAAGCCTGCTCGTTTATCTGCGATGTTTTCGGGAATTCGGCATGTGTTTCAAGCAAATCGTAGAACTGGTCGGGTTGTATGGTCACCTTATCCAGGTAATGGCTGTCGCCGAAATTCAGGTTGAGCGGCACTACGTGTACCTGGTAATAATCAATCAATTCCTGCGGCAGGTCACATGTGGAGTCTGTGACAAGTGCAATATTCCATTTCCGGTTCAGAGCCGCCTCCTGCTGGCGTACCATATCATCAACCTTCTGAAAAGTGATGGTTCCCGCATCTTTCAGCTGGTGAAAAAGTTCTGCCGGATAATTTGTATGGACATGGATCCGGCACATGCTCTCTGATCCTGCAACAACCACAGAGTTGCCTTTCTGTCCCAGAGTTTCCCGCAGTTCTGAAAAGCTGATGCTCACATTTTTGATAATTGCCTCTGTGCAGAACCTGTGTGTAATCTCCTCACTGCTTATTTCTTCGGTATGTATAAGTGAAAGTTTTTCGTCAGCTTCTGTAACGAGGTTGCGGATGTTCCGGGTTTTAATGAAATCAATGATGCCCTGGATAAACAGGACAAACCCTTTTGCTCCTGCATCCACAAACCCCGATTTGTTTAAAGCTTTCAGTTTTGATGTGGTTTCGGCCAGCGATTTCTCAAGTACTGCAATTGAATCGATGATTACATTTTTGAAATCGTGAATGGCTTCTCTTTTAGCATTGAGAAAGTCAGACCACTCCTTGATGACAGTCAGCATTGTACCTTCTGCGGGGTTGGCTACTGCCTCGTAAATGTATGGTATTGATTTGTTTACGCTGTCCGCAAATTCCGGAAGTGTAATGACCGGTTTATTCAGGGTCTCCCGGCTCAGGCCATGCAGGAACTGGGCGAAAATAACGCCCGAGTTACCCCTGGCTCCCATCAGTGCAGCATCTGCAATATTGCTTACTGTAGTCTTGTATGATTTATGAGGCTTGATATTGTCAATCACAGAACGGACAGTGGATGCGAGGTTGGTGCCGGTGTCTTTGTCATTTACCGGGAAAACATTTATCCTGTTGATCTCTGCCTGATGCTGAAGGATTTCATTTCCTCCGGCAATAAACGCATAGTAAAGGAATTTTCCGTTTATATGAGGCGCATCTGTGTTGTACATCCCGTAAAATTTAGCTTTTACCCATAGTCAAATATCCGTCATTTATTGAATCAGAAAAGCTTTTATACTTTCTTGTGTTATGTAAGATAAACAAAATTTGATCATGAAAGTTCTGCAACTGTGCAACTTGTTTGCTTTCAACTTATATTATAACAGTCGGATACCTGGTTATTTGGGAGGCTAAACAACCATCTGTTTAAATATGGCGAATTCGCCGCAATAAAAATTATGGCACGATTGCACAGATATGGAATTTCAGCCAGGGAATGGAATGAAGGAACAAATAGAGTTGGAATACAGGCTGCTTCCGGTCATTATAACTGACGAACAAGATTAGAAATCATCAAATCCGCTTGTCAGCCATTCGTGCATTTTACAGGTCAATATAAAAACTTCCTAATATCGAATAGTTTATTAATTGTGAGGGAACCCAGGGTACTTTATCACAACCGAAATTCACCCAACTTTGAACTCCCAGGTTAATTCTTTTATTAATCCTCACTGCAACTCCTGCTGAATAAGATGGTGATAATATTCCTATCGAAACTGATGGTCTTATCCGAAATGTATTTGGTGCCATATATCCAATATGAGTCGGGACTTTTATGTAATTATGTTTTTCACCATCAGTATCTTCAACCCGGGAATATAAAAATCCGGTTTTGAAATAGATTTTCTCATTAGTTCTCGGCATCCAAAAATGTACAATAATTCCGCTTTGGAAGTAACTCCCGTTAATAAGGTCATCAACATTTTCAAAATTCACTATACCAGCGACAGCTTCAAGATTTACTTTTCGAAAAGGCGGTTTCTTTTCATAGATTATGCACGCTCCATCCTTACAAACTTTATTATGATAATCCTCAGACAATTTTATCAGACTTTCATGTCCAGGTCTTCCAATTTCATTAATCCTTGATTGAAACTCCGGGGCATCCTGCATATAGTAAGTTAATAATCCTATATGCTTTTTTGTATTATAATATACTTTTTTGTCGTCAACATATTTAATGCCTTCCTCATATGGAAGCTCAATTATCGGATTACCAGCTTTCTCCAAAAAGTAATGATCTCCATGGTAATCTCTTAGATAATAGATATTTATTTGTCCTTTGATAAGGAATTCCAGAAATACGTTAGCACCATTTACTTCTCTTGAAACATAATATTTGCTCTCGTTAAATCTATATGCAACAATATCAGCAGGGGAATATTTCAGCTCATCTCCCTTGTCATTTGTTCTGAACCTGCAAACCTCGCCCATTAATAAGTCTCCCCGGTAATCAATCTGCCCGTATATAGTATCACCTGAAGCTTTGATAATATATCCCGGTCGAAAGTCAGTCTGGGCATTAAGTATTCCTGTTGAAAAAAGTAATCCTAATAAAAATAGTCTGCTTAATTTCATTATAAAGCAATGTTTAAATGTTCGCAATCTTCTTTCTGCATAATGGATAACTGATTGTTTGTTCCTGTATTATCGGGGCATCTTTTTTTATCCTGAACCAGGGCACAGTCAATCCTGGTCAGTTCGTTGGTTCGTAACCATCGTTTTTGGCAAGAATCTGGCGAAGCCCAGGACGAGCATCATAACTATATACGGCATTCTGGCTGTTATTATGATTTTCAATAAGGATACTCATTTTCCTTTGCTGGTATGGATTGACGAACCTCGGCACAATATTACGAAAACCTGTCCAATCCTGTCGTTTATGGTATTGAATTGGTTCCTGTCCTGGAGGCAGCAATACCGCCACCCAGTCCCATCCCGCTCTTCAGCGTCTCCAGGAACTGGTTCATGAACCGTGCCGCGGGAGCCCCGTCAACGATGTCGTGATCAAAGGAGCCGGTCAGGCAGAGGAACTCCCGCTCCTCATGTTTCTCACCGTTGAAGACCATCCGCTTCTCGATGCTCCCGACAGTTATCAGTACCGTCCCGCTGCCATGGGGGATGAACCATACCGGCTCGCGACTGAACATCCCCACCGCCGTCACAGCAACTTTGCCATAACGCTTCGCCAGTCTGATGTTCCTGTCGGCGAGACGGACAAATGCCTTCAGCAGGAAACCCGGTATATGCCGTATCCATGTCATGCCGGAAAACCCTCCCAGTTGCGACTCATTGCGGGTACGTGCTGACCTGACCAGGTCATTGATCTCGCGGAAGGTGAGGCTCTGTGCCGCTGCTATCACCAGCGGCTCGGGGACCCTCTCCCCGGAGATCTCCCGCTCCACCAGCACGCTGACGGTGACATCGTCGAGGGTGATGAGCCTGTTCCCCCGCCTGAAGGTGTTGAGATGAGGGTGCTCCTTCACCACCTGTACCAGGCAGTAAACGATATATGCCGTGAACGACAGCTTCTCACCGGTGCTCTCCCGGTGCTCCCTCATCATCTGCCTTGGGACGGTCACATCCGCAGCGCAGAGCGAATGGATCGTGCTTTTCCTGGCGGTGACGGCTGCCGACGCCGCCA
>CAYNVK010000139.1:0-7918 GCA_964400395.1 uncultured Lentimicrobiaceae bacterium
ATGCGATTTTTCACAAAACAATGGCTGATCGTAATTTTGATTGCGATCGCAACATGCAATGCAACGGCTAAAACAGCCAAAGAAATTATAGTAACATCTCCTGACGGGAAAGCGATTATCCGGCTCGATTATTCTGCCGGGCTGAAAGTTTCAGTCGACTACCTGAATAAGCAGGTGATGAGCCCTTCGCCTGTATCGATGAGCATTTCCGAACACCCTGAAGCCTTTCAAAATCCTGTTCGCGGTAAGGTGATTACCCGCAAGGTAAACAGCGAAATTATTCCGGTGGTAGCTGAAAAAAGAAATCGTATCATCGACCTGTATAACGAAACCGAAATATGGTTCAAGGGAAACTACGGGATAAAATTGCGTGCCTACAACGATGGCGTTGCCTGGAGGCTGCTCACGCGTTTTGCCGATTCTATCACCGTTAATAATGAGCAGGTTGTGCTGAATATGGCCGCTGCCGACTCGGTGTATTATGGCGACGAAGATAATTTTATATCGCATTCAGAGCGGTTTTATACCTGCCGGCAGGCCGGTTCCATAAAAGGAAACCAGATGGGTATTTTGCCGGCTGTGTTCCGCAAGGCAAACGGTAGTATTGCTGCTTTTACCGAAAGCGACCTGCTTGATTATCCCGGGCTGTACCTGCTGGGTAGCGATAAGGGTGATGGTTCTTTTTCAGGCACATACCCCAAAGTGGTGGACCATATGAATCCGAAAGGCGATCGCGATTATGGTATTGAAAGCCGCAAAAATTATATAGCCCGTACCCGGGGAACCCGCGAATTCCCATGGCGTGCCTTCGGATTGGCCGAAAATGAAGCCCGACTGCTCGAAAACGACATCACCTACAGGCTGGGTAGCCCTTGTAAACTTAAAGAAACCTCGTGGATTAAACCTGGTAAAGTTGCCTGGGATTGGTGGAACGACTGGAATATTGCGGGAGTGCCGTTTAAAGCGGGCATCAATACCGAAACCTACAAATATTACATCGATTTTGCATCTAAAAATAAACTGGAATATGTGATTTTCGACGAAGGCTGGTCGAAGCCCGAAGACCTGGAAAAAATAAATCCTGATATGGATATGGATGCGCTTTTTGCTTACGCCAAATCCAAGAATGTAGGTATAATCCTTTGGGTAACCGGCCGTGCGCTGGAGGAAAAATTTGAATCTTCTTTTGAAAAATTCAGCAAATGGGGCTGCGTGGGCGTAAAAGTGGATTTCCTGTGCCGCGACGACCAGGCTATGGTTAACTTTTACGAGCGGGTTGCAGTTACAGCGGCCAAATACCACATGCTTGCCGACTTTCACGGTTCGTATAAACCAACCGGCCTCAGCCGCACTTATCCCAATGCACTTACCCGCGAAGGGGTTAAAGGCCTCGAAAACGTAAAATGGTCGAAACAAATTACCCCTGCGCACGACTGTACACTCCCGTTCACACGTATGTTTGCCGGCACCATGGACTATACCCCCGGCGCCATGCACAACGAAAACGAGAAAACCTTTACCATCAATTACAGCGCTCCTATGAGCATGGGAACCCGTTGCCACGAAATGGCCAAATACGTTGTTTTCGAGAGCCCGCTGCAAATGCTTTGCGATAATCCCACCAATTACCTCAAGGAGCCCGAATGTCTTTCGTTTATTGCCGGAGTACCAGTTACCTGGGAAGAAACCCGCTGCATTAACGCATCCGTAAGCAGGTATGTTACCGTTGCCCGCAAACATAACAACGATTGGTATATCGGATCTATGACCGATTTTACGGCCCGTAATTTTGAGATTCCGCTTAGTTTCCTCGAAGATGGGAATTACCAGGTTACGGTTTTTGAAGATGGCCTCAATGCTGAGCGCCGCGCCGAAGATTATGCCGTTAAAACATTTACAGTTACCAGCAAAAGCGTATTGCCGGTTAAACTGGCACCGGGCGGAGGTTTCGTTTGCCGGATAACCAGGCTATAATTGGTAATAAAACTGCAAGGGGAATTGCATCGGATAACATACCTGGTGCAACTCCTCATGCGTAACTGTAATCAGGACAGGGAGTAAAATCCATTTCGCCACAAATATATTTTATGAATACCAACGCCACAACCACTTTCGGAAGCATCATCGGGCTGAAGAAAGATTTCGAAGCACAGTATAAAATACTTCATCAGCATACTTTTCCGGGTGTGCTCGAATGTATAAGTCGTTCGAATATCAGCGATTATACCATATTCCTGCATAACGGTATCCTGTTCAGCCACATGGTTTATACAGGTGCTGATTTTGATGCCGACATGAAATCCATGGCCAATGACGAGGTTACCCGGCAGTGGTGGCAACTTACGGATAATATGCAGCAACCTTTTGGTTTCAGGAAGGAAAACGAATGGTGGGCCGGGCTCAGCGCGTGGTTTAGTCACAATTTTAACCGCGTACCCGGCGAAGAAATACTTCGCCATGCCTACACGATTCCGGCACCGGCAGGCATGCCCGAAACCATGCCCGGAGAGTGGTTTGGCGATTTCAGTTTCTGGGGTACAACGTATGGACTCAGGACTTTCAAAATATTTAAAAGTCCTTCTGATCTTTATTTTTATTTCGAAACCATACCCGGGGCCGATTTTTCGTTCCTGCTCGAAATCATGGGCAGGGTGTTTAACTCCGATGTTTCGCCTGTCGAAATGGAACAGGTTTTTCACACGGAGATGAGTAAAGGTAACGGGTCGGTAAACCGGAAAGTTTTTGTAACCGGATGCTTCGATATGCTTCACAGCGGGCATATCGCATTTATGCAGGAAGCTGCTACTTACGGCGATTTGTATGTGAGCATTGGAGCCGACGAAAATGTGCATCACCTCAAAGGTCGGTACCCCGTTAATACCCAGGACGAGCGAAAATATATGATTGATGCCCTGGCCTGTGTAAAAAAGTGCATGGTTAATACCGGATGGGGAATTATTGACTTTGAAAATGAACTGGCAGAAGTTAAGCCCGATATTTTCGTTGTAAACGAGGATGGGCACACCCCGGCCAAGCAAGCCTTATGTAATGAACTCGGTATCGGTTACCATGTGCTGAAACGCATTCCGCATGCCGATTTGCCGGTTCGGTCCACAACTATGCTGCGCACCGAATGTACCATTCCTTTCCGTATCGACCTGGCCGGTGGATGGCTCGATCAGCCTTATGTTTCGAAACATCATCCGGGTTCGGTTTTAACCATCAGCATCGAACCTACCATTGAATTTAACGACAGGAGCGGTATGTCGTCGAGCACCCGTCGAAAAGCCATTGAATTATGGCAACGAAATTCCGCATGGCGATGCCGAGCACCTGGCCCGTATGCTTTTCAGTTTCGAGAATCCCCCGGGAACCGAACATGTTTCAGGCTCGCAGGATTCGCTGGGAATAGTTTTGCCGGGTTTAAACAAACTGGACTATAACGGGAATTACTGGCCAGATAAAATTACCTCAGTGGCTGACGAAGAAATCCTTGCCTGGATTGAGCAGCATCTGTACCTCGTTACGCTGGGGCCCAGGCAAAGTTCGTACAGCCCGCTCATGGAAACACGCATCAGCCCGGCCGGGGCCCGGGCGCTTGCCGAGGCTACTGAAAATTGCTGGGATGCCATTCTCCAAAAAGATATCCGGGCTTTCGGCAATGCCTTCCGGCGATCATTCGAGGCGCAGATCGCCATGTTCCCGCATATGGTCGATGATTCCATTCTGAATATTATTGAACAGTTCAAGGAAAAAGCGTGGGGCTGGAAACTCTCCGGTGCCGGCGGAGGCGGATATATCATACTGGTTTCGGATCAGCAGGTTGAAGATGCCATGCAGGTTAAAATCCGGCGCAAAGAAAATCTGTAAGCAGAAATGCAAATCACTTCAGCATAGCTTAAAATTATACTGGTAAAACTTATTGTATGGCCGCAAATCATAAAATTGTCAGCAAGGAGCACCTGCTCCCTTTTATCCTTGTAACAGCGTTATTCTTTATGTGGGCTTTGCCCAATAACCTGAACGATATTCTTATCCCGCAGTTTATGAAATCGTTCGAGCTCAGTCGCTTACAGGCAGGGCTGGTACAGTCGGCATTTTACCTGGGGTACTTCCTGCTTGCCCTGCCTGCTGCCCTAATCATGGATAAATACAATTATAAAACCGGGCTGCTCATCGGGTTACTGCTATTTGCAGCCGGTTGTTTCCTGTTCCTGCCTGCAGCCAGCAGCGGGAGATATGTCTTTTTTCTGGTGGCACTGTTTGTTATAGCGAGTGGACTGGCATTTTTGGAAACCGGATCAAATTCATTTATTGCCGTGCTGGGCGACCCGGATACATCCGAACACAGGCTTAATTTTTCGCAGTCGTTTAATCCCCTGGGCTCCATGACCGGGGTGCTGGTGGGTACTTTGTTCATTTTTTCAGGTACCGAATTGTCGGCCACCCAGATAGATGCAATGAAACAGGCTGGAACCTACCAGGCTTATCTTCACGATGAAATAATGAGAGTGGGCCCTCCATACCTTGTAATTGGCAGTATTTTGCTGCTGTGGGCCTTTCTGATCTGGAGAACCCGTTTCCCCGAAGAGAAAAAACTTATTGATAAGCACGGGAACAGCAAGGGAAAACTTTCGAATTTGCTTCATTATCCTCATTTTATGCGGGGGGTGCTTGCACAGTTCTTTTATGTCGGGGCACAGGTTGGTACCTGGAGTTTCATGATACAGTACCTGAAAGATTATATGCAGAAACCGGAAAAAGAAGCCGGGGCATTGCTCTTTATTTCTATCATGGCATTTGGCGTAGGCCGGTTTGTGGCTACTGCCCTGATGAAAAGGTTCGAGCCTAAAACGCTGATGGGCGTTTACAGCATAGTGAATGTGTTGCTTTGTGCAACGGCGGTTATTCTCCCGGGCATAGTGGGAGGCTGGGCACTTGTGACTACCAGTTTTTTTATGTCGCTTATGTTTCCTACCATTTATGCCCTGGGCATCAAAGGTCTTGGTCCCCATACAAAACTTGGAGGCTCTGTCATCATCATGGCAATTATCGGGGGTGCCATCTGGACACCGATCATGGGGTTGATATCCGACACTACCCACAGTATGGCGCTGGCAATGCTCATTCCGCTGTGCAGTTACGTATTTATAATTTACTACGCCTTTGTTGGTTCCAGGCCTGCCGGACCACTTTACGGTATTGCTGATCAGGCTGTCTGATTGTTGAACTTTTCATGCTGATTGACGGGTTGCGTTGATTTTATTCATTCAATGTGTGTTTGAAATTATTAATTTTAACTTTCGGAGGGGCGATGGACGAAGGGTGAAACGGCGAGGGGCGATGGGGCGATGGGCGAAGGATGAAACGGCGAGGGGCGATGGTGGGACGGGGAGACTTGGGGACAAGGAGATGGGGAGATTGGCTTATGAGTTCCGCAATCTTCGGACTTCTGTCTTCGGACTTCGGACTTATGTCTTCGGTCTTCGGACTTCCCTGCCTGCTGACGCAGTCAGGCAGGGGTCTTCGGACTTCTGTCTTAAAATCAACTTATTGTAAATAACAGGCAAACTAAAACAGTCTTAATCCATAAACTTATGAAATCATTTTTCTTGGTTTTTTTACTTTGTGTGGCTGCACAATTTGTGTACGCACAGGAACACGAATCGCCCTATATTGTGCCAGCCGATCCGCTGGTAGTTAAAAATATAGAAGCCTGGCAGGACCTGAAATTCGGAATTTTTATGCACTGGGGAACTTATAGCCAATGGGGGGTGGTTGAATCGTGGAGCATTTGCCCCGAGGACGAAGGCTGGACCCAGCGCAAGGGTCCTTACTCTGATGATTATTATACCTACAAAAAAGCATACGAAGGCCTGCAGAAAACCTTTAACCCAATAAATTTTAATCCCGATAAATGGGCCGGAGCGGCAAAAGATGCAGGGTTTAAATACATGGTGTTTACGTTTAAACACCACGACGGGTTTTGTATGTTCGACAGTAAATACACTGATTATAAAATTACCGGTGCCGAATCACCTTTTCGTACCAACCCCAGGGCAAATATCGGCAAAGAAGTAACAAAGGCTTTCCGTGACCAGGGTTTTATGATCGGGACTTATTTTTCGAAACCCGACTGGCACTGCGGGTACTACTGGTGGCCCTATTTCCCGCCAAAGGACCGCAATGTAAACTATGATCCCAAACGCTACCCGGAGCGCTGGCAGCAATACAAGGATTTTACCTTTAACCAGGTTGAGGAAATTCTTTCGGACTATGGCAAGGTTGATATACTGTGGCTCGACGGGGGCTGGGTGAGGCCCAATACAACCATCGATCCGAAGGTTGAATGGCAAAGGACAATTCCTTACGACCAGGATATTGATATGGCAAAAATTGCAGCCATGGGTCGCAGGCACCAGCCGGGGCTCATTGTTGTCGATCGTTCAGTTACAGGCGAATTCGAAAACTACCGGACACCTGAGCAGGAAATTCCCGCCCTGCCCCTGCAATATCCCTGGGAAACCTGTATGACCATGGCTACATCGTGGTCGTACGTACCCGGCGATACCTACAAACCAGCCGGCACCATTATTCATTACCTGGTTGATATTGTTGCCAAAGGCGGTAATTACCTGCTGAATGTTGGCCCGGGTCCGCTTGGCGATTACGACACGGTTGCGTATGCCCGCATGAAGGAAATAGGAGCATGGATTAAGATCAACGGCCCTGCTATTTATGCCACACGACCCATAGCGCCTTACAAGGAAAATAATATCTGCTTTACCCGGAATAAGAAAAATAGCGTTAACGCCATTTACCTGGCCTCCGAAAATGAAACAGTGATGCCGGCGGTTATCCGCATCAAAGGAATTAAACCGGCTGCAAAAGCCAGTATTCAATTGCTTGGGGTAAAAGGCAACCTGAAATGGAAAACCGAGGCAGGCGAAACTGTAATCAGTATTCCTGCTGCTGCGCAGAAAACGCCTCCGTGCAAATATGCCTGGACTTTTACCATCAGCCAGGTTGAATAATTTCCGAGATACACGATGTAAAAAAAATCCCGGATATGCGCGAGGCATATCCGGGATTCTGATTTTTAAGGAAATCGTTCTTTAATTATTTCTTTTCAATTTTCAGCAGTTCCACATCAAATATCAGGGTCGAACCTTCGGGAATGGGACCGGTTTTTTTGTCGCCGTAAGCAAGGTCGGCAGGGATATACAGCATGAACTGTGAGCCGGGTTTCATCAGTTTGAGGGCTTCTGTCCAACCGGCAATCACGCCGTTAACCGGGAATTCAATAGGTTCGCCGCGTTCGCGCGATGAGTCAAAAACAGTGCCATCCACCAAAGTGCCTGTATAATGTACAGTTACTACGTCGTTATCATCGGGCGATTCGCCGCTACCTTCTTTAATCACTTTATATTGCAGACCGCTGGGTAGTTTTATTACACCTGCATTCAGGCTGTTGGCTGCCAGGTAATCTTCGCCAATTTTTTTATTCTTGGCAAGTTCTATCTCCGATTGTGCAGCTTTCTTCGCACCCATCTCCTGTTGCCATGCCATCATAATTGCCCCGATTTCTTCTTCGGTAAACACGGTGTCGGTCTTGGCCTGCGCATCCATAAATCCTTTAAAAACCATATCCCTGTTCAGGTCGAGGGAGTTTTTGGCAAAACTATGCGCAATATCAGCACCTATAATATAACTGATGGTGTCATTGTTGTTTGCAAACAGAGGCTTAGCGGCTACCGGCGCGGTATTTTCGGCTGCTTCGCCCTTCTTTTTCTTTTCTTTTTTTTGTGCAAACGAGGGCGAGGAAACAGCAGCTACCAAAACCAGGATAGCGCTCACTAAAATGTATTTTTTCATATTGATGTTTATTGTTTCCGCAAATGTATGGAAATAATGGCAG
>CAYNVK010000140.1:0-7862 GCA_964400395.1 uncultured Lentimicrobiaceae bacterium
AAAAGGATTATCGTTACTAACGGGTTTCACTTTTTCCTTTAATGAGGCCAAATCCACCACTTTGCTCAACTTGATGGAGGGTATGGTAATAACGGGAAATGCAGCCGGAATTTCCGGAAATGCATTCGAGGCACGTTTTTTCAGCTCTTCGCGGATAGCCATGTATTTGGGTGTGGCCCAACCGGCTTCGCTGATGGGTGCATCGTAATCGTAGCTGGTCATATCAGGCTGAATATCGTGGTTTTTATCGTAGTTGGCCCCGGTGGTAAATCCAAAATTTGTGCCCCCGTGAACCATGTAAAAGTTGAATGAAATACCATTGTCGAGGTATTTATTCATCTGGGTCATCACTTCCCCGGTAGATACTTTCGGAAATGGTTCAGCCCAGTGATCGAGCCAGCCCGGGTAGAACTCCGCAACCATATACGGTCCCTTTCCGCCATTATACTGGTTGACAACTTTTTTAAGGTTATCAATATTGTCTTCCCCGTTGGCCGTAGGCATTGCGCCTTCAATGGTGCCTCCTTCGAACAGCCAGCTGCCATCGGAAGTAAACAGGGGAACTTCAACACCCGCTTTCAGCAATTGGTCTTTGATGGCATGGCTGTAAATTTTATGTTCGCTCAACGGGATATCTTTGCGCTGGGCAACGTAGGAGCCAAATTCGTTTTCAGCCTGTATCATAATTACGGGTCCGCCTTTTGTGATCTGCAGATCGCGCACCTGGTCAATCAGTTTGCTGATATACACGTTGCATGAGTCAAGGAAAGGCTTGTTGTTGGTGCGGATAACCAGTTCAGGATTTTTGACCAGCCACCAGGGATAGCCGCCAAACTCCCATTCGGCGCAGGCATAAGGGCCCGGGCGCAGAATCACCATCAGGCCTTCGGCGGCAGCCAATTTTATAAATTCACGCAGGTTGTGGTTTCCGGTTTCAAAATCCCAAACTCCGGGTGCTGTTTCGTGGTGGTTCCAGAAAACGTAGGTTGCCACTGTATTTAAACCCATGGCTTTAACCATTTGCAGGCGATGTTTCCAGTATTCGTGGGGAATGCGCGCATAATGCATTTCACCGCTGTGAATCTGAACCGGTTTACCATCGTATAAAAAGTTGCCGTCGGAAATGGCAAAAGTATGTTTCGGCTGAGCATAAGCACAACCAATCAATCCTAAAAGCAAGAAGATTAAAGTAATTCGTTTCATAATTCGGTGGTGTTAATCAATTGGGTAGTGAGGTGCTTTTTTTTTGACAGAATTTAAGGGAGATCGTTTTTGAGACCATTAAATACCAGCTTGTATATTTTTAAGCAACTCTTCCTGATTCCGGCGTTTTTCCAGGTCTTCGGGTTTTGTTTTCAAACGGGACTCCTGTTTCAGCTTCTTATTTGCTGCGTTAAAAATATTTATTTCGTCGGCCGAAAAATCGTGACCGGTACTTCCATTCAAATCCAGGGAGTAGCCCAGTTTTCGGAGTGTATCTCCGGCTACCTGCTCAAATATCAGGATATCATCGGGCGTGAGCTCTTTTTTATATTTGTTGAAATTATCGGCTATCACCGGTTTTTCAACATTTTCCCACATCACCCCCGAGAGTGCCGTTTTATGCGATTCCTCCGAATGGTAGTAATCCAGCGCTTCGGGCTGATAGGTTGCGCCGATAAAACTACAGATTTTTCGCAGTTCAAGCTCTGGAGCAGCCAGTAAATCTTCATAACGAACCTTGAGTACTCTTTCATTGCCCAGCTTTTCGGCCAGTTGCAACGAGGCCTCCTGTTCTTCTTTCCACTGTTTGGCAATGTGATACATGTGCTTTTCGCCTACTATGGCTTTTTTGAACGACAAGGCAACATCGCGGCCATCACGGAACAGGTGAATATAAAGCGGGTTTATTCCATTGGCTTCGAGCTGATCAGCAAACCTGATATTTACCAGGCTTTTGCATATCCAGATTTTAGCATTTTCGCTTTCGGCCCGCATTTCGTAGATTACCCTGAAAATTTCGGTAAGCTGCGGCCGACGGCAGCGGGCAATAATTTCGTTTGCATGGAGTGATACTCCAGTCCAGGGCACCGGGTTGTATTCAATAAGTTTACAAACATCGGTTACCAGCATTTCGAAATTTGCCGGGACTGAAAGATCGTGATAAGCAGGCAGCAAAGGGAAAAACCGTTCGAGGATATGGGGTGGATGAGGCGCTGACACGCCTGCAAGCTGGTTTAGCATGAGCCGGAGTAGATTTGACCCTGAACGCTGGGTACCAATCATTTGAACCGGGGTAAATGACATAAGTTTAATTGTTTTTAGAAAATGAGTAATCCAATGAGTCCTGCCCCGGGAATAAGGAAAACAGGATCAGCTTTATACCTGGTAGATAGTATGATAAAAGCAATAAACAACAGTGCAGTTTTAACCGAAAGGTCGCCGCCGGCAAGTATTTGAATGGCAGCAGCGCCAATCATACCAATAATGGCAGGCCTAAGTCCTTTAAAAACTGCTGAAATTGAAGGCGAATTCCGAATGGTTTCGAAAAACCGCGAACACAAGATCATCAGTAACCCGGGTGGCAGAAATATGGCCAGGGTTGCATTTACCGCGCCCCAGAAACCGGCTACCTTGTAACCTATAAAAGTGGCAGTAATAAAAATAGGGCCTGGTGTAACCTGCCCCATGGCTACTGCATCAGCAAACTGATTGCTGTTCAGCCAGCCCAATGAATGGACTATAACCTGTTGCATGGCAGGAATTACAATATACCCGCCCCCGAATAAGCTCAGGCTCATGCCCGAAAATGTGAGCATAATCTGTCTGTGCAGTTGCGAAATCGGGGCGTAATGCGCCGGAAGCAACATGGGCAAAAGAAGTACCAGTACAAAAACAGCCAATACCAAAGCTAAAATAAAGATACCCGAGCGCAACTCAGCCGGATTGTTTTTTTTAGTGACCTGAACAACCCCTTTCCCAACATTTTCACGGCCATACAACATATAACCGGCTATGCCGCTTATAACCATCACCGCCAGTGTTGCAGCGTACGCTTTCACCATCAATATGATCGCGGCCGAAAGAATGGCAATTGTAACCTGTACTTTATCCTTTATGTTTTTTTTAGCCATACCGGCAGCCACACTGATAATTACAGCTGCAACTGCAGGCAGAACTCCGGAAAAAAAGTGAGAAAACGAAGGCACATTTCCATATCTCAGGTACAATTCCGAAAGCAGTATCATCAATAAAAAGGAAGGAATTATTATGCCTGCCATGCTTACCAGGGCACCTTTTATTCCGCGCAGTTTATACCCCAGGAATGCAATTACATTAAAAGCCACAGGTCCTGGCAAAACGGAAGCGAGCGAGATGCCTTCAAGAATAAGTTCCCCATCAGCCTTTTTGTCCTTTTCAACTACCTGTTTTTGAACCACAGATATTAAGGCCATAAAACCGCCCCAGGAAGTAGAGCCGATTTTGAGGAAGGTAAAAAAGAGGTACCGTAAGGAAGGTTTAACGGGATCTTGCACAGGATGTTTGCTAAAATAGTGAATGAAGGTACTATGAGGGTAAAACCATTAATCCCTGGTAAAGTAGTGCTCCCAGATGGATGCCGGCACATATTCGGCACGGTAGGGTACAAAGTACGAATTCAACTCCCAAAGTATTTTCCCTTGTTGATCGGTAACCATTACACAGCCGGTTTTAGAGCTGGTTTGCAACAGCTTACCATTGGGCAACAGGTAGGCACTACCCATGCGCGAAGTATACTTATTGGGAGGCAGGGTTGCCTTGATCACCGTTTTTGCAACTTTATTTACGGTATCGAGCTTAAATGAAACGCCGCCCGAAACCTTTTTCCATAATGAATTATCAAAAACCATCAGGTCGCCCTGCGGGTTGATGTGCACTGAATGCTGGAAAGAGAAATAGCAGGTGGTATCCATTTTAAAATCCCCGTCCTTGCCAAGTTTCCACATAATTTTACCGGTTTTGGCATTGATTTTCCATATCTGGTCTTCGATGGCAACGGACACCAGGTAGTTACCGTCGGTATCGAAATTGATGCAGTTCATATGAAACCTGTCGTATGCAAACCGCTTGATATACGGGTCTTTGCTGATATCCCACACATCCCACACCGACCAGCTCCAGAGTTCTTTGCCGGTGGTATCCATAACCAGTATACCATCGCCACCCAGTGTATCCATGCCTGAGCCACCGTAAGGGCGCATATCAACAATTTTGCTGTTCCTGATCAAAGTAACAATGTGGCCGAATTTGTCCATTCGCACATCGTGGTGAATGATTTTGTGTTTCCCACCTGCAGCTTTGTCCATATCGATCCGCCAGAGTATTTTACCGTTCAGGTCAATTTCAGCCATTCCTGTGCCACCGGCAAAACCCATTTCACCCCTGCGGATGGGTTTCTCCAGGTCGTTAAGTAAGGCTGCATGGTCTTTCGGGGTGTCGTCAATAACATCTTTCATCGGCGGCCGGAGCATAGCCAGTATGGTTCCCCTGGGGGTGAAAGTGGCAGCACGTACGCCTATATCATCAATTTGCCAGTACCAGCGTACAGCCCCTTTACCATCGAGCATGGTGATAAAGCCGGGCAGCCGCGCATTACAAAGCATAACAAGGCCGTCAGCGAGCGAACCGGCATCGTATTTGGCATCCGGATCAACCCACTTGCGCTGCAGCCAGGGCGATTGCTCCGGGGTGTGGAAGGAAAGCACCTTCGAATAAACGTTAACCAGGCGCTTGATTATAACCTGGTAGTTGTAGGTGGTATTGGTTTCGAGCAACAACAAATTAATGGAATGTTCGAGTGCTTTTGCCGTTCTGATGGTCCTGTATTTATCAGATGATCCTTCTTTCCAATACCTGATTTCGATTGCAGCCGCTTTGTCGAGCACTACATTTACTTCTTCCTGAAATGCATAGTTATTGGGCGATTTAAGCTCAATGCTCTTAATGTTGATTGAATGCGCATAATACCAGTAAACCGCAAATCCTGCAAGAATAAGAAGTGCAGCAATGCCAGCAAATTTCAGGAGTGAACCTTTTTTAACCATGATTATTTTTCGGGTAAGATTTAACGTCGAAGAACTTTACCTGTCTTTTAAAAGACTGCCGGTAAAAATACGATTTCTACCGGCAGTGATGGATTTTCCTATCCAATTTTTTAATCGATCAAAACGTGTCGGATTACGGAAGCCTGTTTAGGTTTTCAGCTGCCATAAAGGTGTTTTGCTGGGCATCGATCAACGGATAAGGCAGCAGTTTCATGTTCGATTTCACGGATGGAGCCAGGCCGCGTGAAACCAGGTAGTCGTTACAGGTGCTTTCGTATTTGCCAAAGCGGATCAGGTCAGGGCGGCGTTTGTATTCGAAAACAAGTTCAAATCCACGTTCGTCGAGAATTTTCTGTGCCATTTCCTCTTTGCTTGCAGGAGCAGGAAAACCAGCTGCTTTGCCATATTCAGGAGCGCCGGCACGGGCACGGATCTCGTTGAGGAATGGCAGTGCTGCCGAAGGACCTGAAAGCTCGTTTTCGATTTCAGCCTTGCAAAGGATGATATCTTCCAGGCGCAGAATCGGAATGGTACGTCCGTCATAATATGACTGCTCGGTCATTTCGTACGAATATTTCATGGTCGAAACATTTACCAGCAGTTTGGTAGTATCGT
This sequence comes from uncultured Lentimicrobiaceae bacterium, assembly GCA_964400395.1. Taxonomy (GTDB): domain Bacteria; phylum Bacteroidota; class Bacteroidia; order Bacteroidales; family UBA4417; genus UBA4417. The sequence goes on from CAYNVK010000140.1 coordinate 5,679, forward strand.
TAGGAGGTGAGGTTTGTCCGGGAGCTGGCATCATATAGAAGAAACCATGGTCTGTAGACTCATCGCGTGCAGCAGCACCTTCGTAATCGTAATAAAAGAATTGTTTACGAGGATCCTGGTCGCTGTATTTCCTCCAGAATTCGAGCGAAACAGCATAATACTGCCACCTGTCGGTAACTTCACGATGATCAGCCGGACCAAAGTGGTTTGTAATTTCACCACCGTTGAGCGCTGCTTCGTGCAGGATGCAGAAAATCATACCTTTATCAAACTTGTTACTTTCGGACCACACATTTTTGAAATCAGGATTCAGCGCATAAACACCGGCAGCCCTTTGTGCAAGCACCATATCAATATAGGTTTTGGCGTTGGTGTAATCGTGTGCACGCAGGTAAACCTGTCCGAGTAATGCGGAAGCAGCACCCTTGGTAGCCCTCGAAAGACCATCGGCAGCCGCCCAGGTTTCGGGCAGGTTGGCAATACCATATTTCAGGTCGTCAATAATTACTTTATCAACATCGGCTACTGACGAAAGAGGCATGTCCCTTGTTTCGATTGCCTTTACAATGTCGGTGATCAAAGGCACAGGTCCCCATGTGTCGGTCAGATCTCGGTAAGCCAAAGCCCTCAGAAAACGTGCCTGAGCCTTTATTTGTGCCCTTTTGGTATCATCCATAGTAACACCATCAATTTTTGAGAGCAGCATATTGGCATTACTGATTACCTGGTACATATACTGCCAGTTATAACGGATATAACGGCTGTTGGCATCGTAGGTAAAGTTGCTATGCTTGGTAGGGTCGCCGGCAGCTGTTGAGAAACCCATATCGGTGGTATAATCGGTGGTCATTACCAGGTAACCACCGTAATACATCCAGACATCGCCGGGGTATGGTGCAAGGTCAGCATAAACACCGGTAAGTGCAGCATCAATGTCACTTTCGGTCGAATACGCGTTCACCGTGGTAAGGTCGCTGTACAATTTGGGTTCCAGTTTGGTACACCCAACTGCCAAAGCCGCCAAAACTATGATTAATGATATATATCTCATATCTTGTTTTATTTTAAATTTAACACAATTTGATTCCAATTAGAAATTCAGATTCAGACCAAAAGTAAACGAACGCATACTTGGGTAGGAGTTGAAATCGAGACCAGCACCTGCATTAGCAGTTAATCCTACACCACCTGATTCGTATGCTTTGGTATCAACTTCCGGATCCCAACCAGAGTATTTGGTAATACAAATCAGGTTTTCAGCCATGAAATACACGCGGAGTGATTGCATATATTTTGATTTCGAAGGCAATGTGTACCCTAAAGTGAGGGTCTTCATGCGGAGGAATGAGGCATTCTCGATAAAGTGTGTATTGGTATACCCGCCGTATTTCGAGTAATAGAATCCATTGCGTGGAATATCCGTATCGGTATTGGTGGTTGTCCAGCGGTCAAGGGCATCGGTAGTACGGTTCCATTCCAGGTTCATGTTGTTCATATTCAAAACATCCTGTCCAACGGCTGCATACCAGAAATTGGTAAGGTCAAAGTTTTTATAGGAGAAGGTATTGGTTAAACCAAATACTGCTTTTGGATATGCCCTTCCGATAATGGTACGGTCGGCAGAGGTGATTTTTCCATCGGGAACGCCATTGGGGCCTGAAACATCGGCAAACTTAGGATCGCCGGGTTTTGAATTTGGCTGTGGGGCATAGGTTTCGCCGGTCTGTAATACTCCAATATACTGGTAACCAAATAAGGAACCCAGGGGTTCGCCTTCGCGGATCACGCTGAATGACTCTTCGGAAACATTACCCATAGGTTTTGATGTTCCGATGTAAATATCGGTACCACCACCCAGGTTAAGCACTTTATTTTTATTCATCGAGAAACTGAACTTGGTATCCCATTTAAATGCTTCGATAAAGTTGCGGGATGTAATTTCGAGTTCAAATCCTTTGTTTTCCATATCGCCTACATTGCTGATACCGCTGGTGAAACCTGAATACATCGGAAGTTGTTTGCTGAGCAGCAGGTCCGAGGTCTTTTTGTAATACAGGTCGATGGTAGCCATTAAACGGGAATTAAAGAATCCCATATCGAAACCTGCATTGTACTGCACTGTACTCTCCCATTTGAGATCCGGATTTTCAGCGTGGCCGGCATAACGGTGGTTGTTAACGATAA
>CAYNVK010000141.1:0-2411 GCA_964400395.1 uncultured Lentimicrobiaceae bacterium
AAAAAAAGTGAAAAACATATAACATAAAATTAAAAATGTTAAAGGCCGAAATACTGCATTTTATCATTTTACATTTCGTGTTTAGTGTTAATCATTACTAAAACTTTTGAACAACAGAAAACTTAACTCAAAAATCTGTTACCATGGAAAAGATGAAACGAGACGGCACCTTTTATATCAACCCGTACCTGGGTGGTATACTTTTGGGCCTGGTGCTGTTCAGCACCTATTATATTACCGGGCGCGGGCTGGGTGCCAGCGGAGCCGTTAAAAGCTCAGTGGTATCGGCAGTTCACACCGTAGCTCCTGTTCATGCCGAACATAATAAGTACTATAGTAAATTCCTGAGCGACGATGCCAGCCCTATGAGCAACTGGCTGGTTTTTGAAGTTATCGGTGTGCTGGTTGGCGGTTTTCTTTCGGGAACCCTGTATGGCAGGCTGAAATTCAAAGTGGAACATTCGCCTAAAATTACCAGCAGGCGAAGGCTTGCAGTTGCCCTGGCAGGCGGATTGCTGTTCGGTATGGGATCGCAGTTTGCCCGCGGATGTACCAGCGGGGCCGCCCTCAGCGGTATGGCAGTGCTTTCGGCATCGGGTATCATTACCATGATGGCCATATTCGGATCGGCATACTTGTTTTCTTGGATTTTTAAGAAATTATGGATTTAAGGAGAAACTGATTATCAATCCCATCAATCTGATCAATCCCATCAATCAATTCAATCGAATTTAAAACAAAAAATATATGGTAGGACCTCTTATTCCCATGGGTGTTATACCCGAAGCCTGGAACAACGTAATTGCCTTGTTGCTGGGTGCCGGTTTTGGCTTCACGCTCGAAGCTTCCGGTTTCTCATCGTCCCGAAAAATTATGGGCACCTTTTTTGGCTACGATTTCGTGGTGCTCCGCGTATTTTTTACGGCTGCCGTCACCGCTATGACGGGTATTATTTACTTCGATTATATGGGCTGGATGGACGCATCCCTGCTGTATATCAACCCCTATTATGTGATGTCGGCCATAGTTGGCGGCATCATTATGGGACTGGGCTTTGCCCTGGGCGGATTTTGCCCCGGCACGAGTTTTACAGGCGTGGCCATCGGGAAAATAGATGCTTTGTTTTTCACCATAGGCCTGTTTATCGGGGTATTTGTTTTTTCGGAGTTATACCCGCTTTTCGATACCTTGTATAACAGCCAGAATTTGGGTGGAGCAAAAATTTATGATCTGCTTGGCATGAGGCAAAATGTGTTTGCATTCCTGCTTATAGTGGCTGCCGTAGGCATGTTTTATTTTGCCGGAGTTGTTGAGAAAAAAGTTAAAAAAGTTGAGTATTAAACTCTTACCCTATGAATAAAAGATATCTCTTTCTTGCAGTTGTTGTGGTTTTGCTTGGTATTGGAATGCTGTTTATGCCCGGCACCAATGATAACAAACAAGTGAACCCCGAACTGCTGCTTTCTGCCATTGATGATCCGTCCCGTTTTTTGACTACCGACGATATAACTGACCGCCTGGTTAAACAAGATCCCGCATTGTTGTTGCTCGATGTTCGACCAGCCAGTGAATTCGGGTCCTTTTCCATACCCGGATCGGTGAACCTGCCTGTTGACTCATTGCTTTCGGCCCCAGCCATGGAAATGCTGAAACAGGATGCAAAAGACAAGGTTTTTTGCTCCAACTCGGATGTTACCGCCAACCAGGCCTGGATTATCAGCAAACGACTTGGGATAAAGCGGATTTATGTGATGCAGGGTGGAATAAATCAATGGTTCAATACCATTGTAAAAGACACGAAACCTGCTGAATCTGCTTCATCAAAAACCATTGAACTTTACCAGTTCAGGGTGGCTGCATGCCAGCATTTTTACGGATCGCCCGAAATGGCTGCTGCTCCGAAAACTGAAGTCAAAAAAACAGTAACGGTCGTTAAAAAAGCATCGGGAGCCGCTTCGGGAGGTGGTTGTTAATATAATTTCAAAATATCTGATACCATGGATGAACTGAATAAAACAAACAGGCTAACCATTGCCGTAGTTGCCTTTGCCATAGTTATAATCATTGGCATGATTACGTTTCGCAGGCCCGAAGTTACGTACAAACTTTCGCCCGCCGAAAGCCTGGCACTGCTCAATAACCCGGCATTACTCGTAACACCAGCCCAAACGACCAGCATTTTGAATGACAGTGCCGGGAAATATGTTTTTATTGATGTACGAAACTCCATTGCTTACGGGCAGGGCCACGTTAAAAATGCCATCAATATACCGGTACGTGAATTACTCAGCAAAAAAAACAGGCAAATATTTCACGAAATTGAGTCGGCAAACCAAACCGCCGTGCTCTATGGCGAAACCCAGCAGCAGGCCAGCGGTCCATGGCTGATGTTGCAGCAAACCGGATTTAGC
>CAYNVK010000141.1:2511-7842 GCA_964400395.1 uncultured Lentimicrobiaceae bacterium
AACCCAGCAGCAGGCCAGCGGTCCATGGCTGATGTTGCAGCAAACCGGATTTAGCTCAGTTAAACTCTTCACCGGCAACTTTGCGCAACTTAACCTGGCCGAAGCCGATTCATTAACCAAACTTCTGCCCCAGCTGAGCGAAACACCCCTGATAGACACTGCCGCGCTCAAAGCTGTTACAGCTCCGGCTATGAAAGAGAATACAGATAACAAACCTGTAGCAAAGAAATCAGTTTCTCCTGTTAAAAAAGAAGCTTCTTCGGGAGGCGGATGTTAAAACAAGTGTAATTTATTTTAAAAGGCTGTCAGTTTGGCGGTCTTTTTTTTAATGCACAACAGGATTAATGCACAACATCTGTACCCTTTAGCGTACCAGGTTCACAACGCCTCGCTGTTGGACCATTTCCATACCCTCACTATCTTTCGGGTATTCAACCAGGTAAGTGTATGTACCCGGTTCACAATCCTTCCCGTTATACGTGCCATTCCATCCTTCGATGGGATCGCCGGTACTGAAAAGCTGTTGCCCCCAGCGGTTATACACTGAGAAGTGGTATGGCTGCAGGGTGGTGCGCTGGGTTACCGGTTTAAAAACATCGTTATAATTGTCGTGGTTCGGCGAAAAGGCATTGGGCAGCCAGAACCCAGGCATATAATAATACTGGCTTACGACAGTATCGTAACAGTTTTCTGTATTTTTTGCCAGCAGGCTGAGGGTATACAGCCCTTCGGCAGTATAGGTTACCAAAGGTTCGGCCATTCCGGAGGTAACCCCATTGCCGAAATTCCACATGTAGCTGTCGGCACCGGATGTTAAATTATGCAACTGGAGCGTAGCGTCACCCGGGCCTGTGTAAGAGGTGTATTCGAATGCAGCATCAGGCCGCGGCTTAACCCTGATTACTTTACTTATCGAATCCGTACAGCCAAATACATCAGTTACAGCATGCTTTACAGTGTGCAATCCTTCGTTATCGAAAAAAATTGTGGCCGGGTTGCCCTTGTATATAGTTGGAGGTTCGGCACCATATTGCACATGCCACGAATAATCAGCAAACGAAGCATCCGCTGTTGAACTCAGGTCGGTAAAAGCAATACCTGTTGCCCTGCAAGGATTTGCATATTCAAAACCAGCCCGCGGAAGTTGATGGATTTCAACCAGCCTGCTGATGGAATCGTAACATCCGTACTGATTTCCCACTACCAGCTTAACCGGATATTGGCCAAGAGCATTAAAAGTCACGTCGGGTCGTTGGTCAACGATAACCGGATTCGGCACCGGAGCCGAACCAAAATCCCATTTCCACGTGGCCAGGTCGATGCCGGTTGAGTTATCAGTAAATTTTACAGCCTGCGAAAGACAATTCCGGTATACCGAGAATGCAGCAACAGGATATGGTATGATGCGAACCTGGCTAACAGCCTCGCTTATGCATCCATGGTCAGTGGTAACGCTGAGTGTTACAGGTAAATCACCCGCAGCCTGATAAGCCTGGGCCACCTCTGTATCATTTCCGGAAACCGAAAATCCATTCCCCAAATCCCAGTGGCGTGCAACAATGTTGCCCGTTTCGAGCAGAGAATGATCTTCAAAATTCACCTGCATGCCGGGGCATAGTGTACTCCCACCCGGAGTTGAAAAAGAGGCAACGGCATCGGGATGGATGTACACGGGTAAAAAGGAAGGCCGCCGACCGCATTCGGCTGTTGTCGCAAATACTTTCACTGTATCGGCACCGATTGCATGCCAGCGAATGGAAATAATATTGGGGTCGGCAGATGGTATAATTTCCCCGTTTTTCACATTCCATTCTACCTTCGAGAAAGATCCCTGCAGCTGATACGACTGTGTGGTATTGCGGCATGCTGTGGTTACGCCCGTTACAGGAGGGGCAATATAATCGTAAACAAAAGCTTTGTGCGTACCTTTTTCGCCATCGCGGCATTGCGGATTCCGGCCAAAGACAGTAAGCGTGTAATTACCGGTGGGCATAGCAGAGGCAAAAAACTGCCGCAAGGTGCTGTCGGGAGCGTCTTTAATTATTTCCGACGAAAATCCGGGCCCGGTGATATTCCACACATATTGCTTCGCATAATCTATGGTTTTGCTTTCGAAATCAATATCCCTGCCCGAACAAATCATATCGGGTCCTGAAATTCTGCCGGCTGATGGCCTGATTTTTAGATTGATTGGAACTGATTGCGACGACTCAGTTATCAGGTACCACCAGGTATTGATGGTATTGGTATCGCCCAGCGAATGGTACTTTACATAATTCCAGGCATGGCAACCCGATTGTACTCCTGTGCCTGAATACATACATCCTTCGGTGACATTGGATGAGGCTGAAGTGCTGTTGGGCAGGTAAGTATCGTCCCAGAAAAGCCCGAGTTTTGTTACTCCCGATGCTGGCAAAGGACGCTGAATATCCACTTTAAAACCATTTGGGTTGTCCTCCACATCGTATAGCGGCAGGTTGGTAAGCCCGTTTAAAAAACGCATACTTGTTGTGATCTGCGTACCGTTTTCAACAATATGGCCGCGTCCGTCTTTACCGTCCCAGGCTGGCAGCAATATATTTTCACCGGGCTGAACCGGGTAAATAAGTTTCACGTCCTCAGTCCCGACCGTACCCGGATTTAGTGGAGGCACATCAATAAAAACTTCAACATTCCCGGCTTTGCTTACGGTTGCCCCGAATTTAACCACGGTATCGCACTCGGTATTCAGCACTTTAACTTCATCCAGCCGCCCGATATGTCCCGATGGAAAAACATCAGGGTCGGGATCGTTCAGAAATATCATGTATTGGGGAAGCACACTGGCATTGCCGCGGGCCGAATGCCTGCGTTGATTCCAGGAGCCTGTGGTGGCGCAACCCCACTCGTTGCTGTATATATTCCAGATGCCACCAGCCATGCCATTGCAATCGAAACGGGTAACTATGCTGTCGTTGGTATAAATAAAAAAACGGGAATGCGACGAATGTATGGCCGACGAAACACTGCCCGACGAAAGTTGCCAGGCTTTACTCCACAATCGCCCGTTTACCGGGCTCCCTGATTTTAATACCGAAACATCAAAATATTTGAAGGTCCGGATTTCAATCTGTTTTTGCGGGGGAATCTTAAATTCAATGTAATAGTCGCCATTCATACGCGGGCTGATGACAATAGGCTTATACCCGCCTGGATTTGACAACCCGACCTGCGGCCCGTTTTCGGCCTGGCTTGCATTTTCAATATAACCCTCTCCACTTTTGGGCAACGACAGTGTGGAATCCCCGGCCACAATATTCCCATTCGGGTCGCGCACCAGGTATTTCACATCATGGTACAGTATAGTGTCGGAAACATAATCAATCACATCGCCGAATGCCAGGTATATTTTTTCCGAATAATGATCGTGAATGCGGATATTTAATCGATACTCGGGGCTGCAATGAAAGAGTGCAAACGGAATGCGGAATTCGGCCTTACTGTCGAAAAGCACTAATTTGCAATACGATTTCGGATCTGCTCCCCTGGGTTCCAGCTGCCGGGTACCTTCGGCCAACACCAGTAGCCTGCTTCCCAATATCGCCAACAGGAATACCCAACGTAAAACACCGGAACAGGAATGCCGGACATTTACTGATAAATTCGGGTGTGGTATACCTCTCATAGGAAGGAGAAACTGGTTATACACGGTTAATGTTCATGGCTGGATGCAACTGTGTGTAAACCTAACGGCATATGATTGGCTGCAGCTACAAATTTACCAATTTTTAGCTCCTGATGAGGCCTGTAAACAATATTTGCCTCCTTGCCTGGCACCATGTGATGTGTCGGGGGATTCCCTAAAGCACGCTTTCAATGGCATTCACTTCGTCAATTCCGGGCACGGCGAATTGATGAACAGCCCGTGTTTCGCCGGGTGCCATATCACCAAGGTGAATATTGCCGATACGCACCCTTACCAATCGCAGTGTGGGGAAGCCTGCTGCAGCCGTCATTTTACGCACCTGCCTGTATTTGCCTTCGGTAACAGTAATAGAAACCCAGCTGGTAGGTCCATGCCGGTCGTCCCTGATTTTTTTCGTACGGGGAGCAAACCCCGGGTCGTGCTCCAGCCTGAAAGCTTTACAAGGCAGTGTCTGGTATTTTTCGCTAAATAATCCTATTTCAACACCCTCCTGTAGTTTTTCGATGGCTTCGTTGGTAATATTTCCATCAACCTGGGCGTAATATTCCTTTTCAATTTTACGGCTGCGTATAAATTCGCTCACTTTTCCATCGGTGGTAAGCAGCAACAGGCCTTCACTGTGCTCGTCGAGCCTTCCTATTGACATGGTTCCTTCCGGAAAAGGATAAAGCGAACCTACCAGTTTTTTCTTTGCCAGCTCGCATACAAACTGGCACAGGTAGCCAAAGGGTTTATGATGAATAAAATGTTGATGATCAGTCATAAGTAAAATTAATGTAAGGCTGATTCCGGCCAGGCGCCAGTGTAAAACAGTGGTGCAGCCTGTCGCTAAAACTTTTCTGCTGTGATGAAAATCAGCAACAAGCAGAACCATATGCAGCCGTAGTGCGTGGTAACAAGCCGCAAAATTACCATTTTAATGCTGATTGCAATACATTTTGAGTGCAGCTGTAACAGGACAGGCAGCCTGCTTGCCAGGAAACTGGTACGCCCAAAAAAACAGCGCCCCGGGTAACTGATACCTGGGGCGCTTTAAAATTTTGAAGCTGCAAGGCAGCCGGCTTAAACTATAGCTTGCTTGCTAATTCTTTACCTGCTTTAAATTTGGCAACTTTTTTAGCGGCAATCTGCAAAGTTTCACCGGTTTTAGGATTGCGGCCGGTTCTTGCTTCCCTGCTGGAAACTGAAAATGAGCCAAAACCTACGATCTCAACCCTTTTACCTTCTTTCAATGTTTCAGCAACTGCTTCGTGATAGCTTTCGATGGCTTTTTTTGCATCAACTTTCGACAGACCTGCTGCCTTTGCAACGTGATCAATTAAATCTGATTTGTTCATAATTTGGTTTTTTTAAATTGGTTGTGAATGTATTTTTAATAATGCAATTCCAGATCGGTATTTATAGTAACAATAATAACTGACTGTTGTTTTAAAATCGTCAATCTTCATTCCGGTGTTTGATTATGCACCGCAGTATCTGTTTGTTTAAAATCTGAGGCTAAGATAATAAACTAAACAAATCATTGTGCACTCCGGGCGAATTTCTTTTATTTTTTCACCCTGGCACAATTTTTCAATGTATTTCTACATCCAATTTGCCGCTAACAGCTTGTGCCGGGAAAATAACCTGCAATTTTAAAAGTAACA
>CAYNVK010000142.1:0-7841 GCA_964400395.1 uncultured Lentimicrobiaceae bacterium
CCGTTGGCTTCGCCTGGCCTGAGTTTACGGCTGGTAGCCGAAATTGAAAATCCAAGCTGGGGGAATGTACTTAAGAGGTGTCTTACAATGGTGGTTTTCCCGGCACCCGAAGGTGCAGATACAATGATCAGTTTTTGCCCGACAGTATTCAAGATATCAGTTATTTAAGTTAAAAATGGCTACAGAAAGATATTTGTTTCTTATGCCTGGCTTCATGCTATAAAACATTACTCACCTGCTCCTTTATTTTTTCCAGTTCATCTTTCATCTGCACAACAATCATCTGTATTTCGGCATCGTAGGCCTTCGATCCGAGGGTGTTAATTTCGCGCCCGATTTCCTGGGTTATAAATCCCAGTTTACGGCCATTGCTTTCTGACGAGTTCAGGGTATTGATAAAATAGTCGCAGTGTTTGCGAAGCCGTAATTTCTCTTCGGTGATATCGAGTTTTTCGAGATACCAGAATATTTCCTGCTCAAAACGGTTGGCGTCAAATTTGTCGAGTTTGGTGGTTTTTTCGAGGAACTCATCCTGGTTACGCTGGAAACGATCGCGCAGATTGTTAATACGGGCACTTTCGAGGGGTTCTACTTTTAACAGAAGTTCAAGGATAAGCCTGATACGTGCGCTCATGTCGTTTGCAAGCAGTTCGCCTTCGGCAACACGAAATTCTTCGGTTAATGCCAGCGCGTCAACAATGGCGGCTTTCACCTGTTTCCATTCGTTTTCATCGGGAGCTTCGCGACCAGCTTTTAAAACATCGGGCATTTTGAGGATTTCCAAAATGATACTCTCGCCTGGATTTTCGCCCAGTTCATGGGCAAACTGTTTTATTTCGGAATAATATTTAGCCGCCAGCGGTCTGTTGATGGAAAATTCATTGCTGTCGGCATCGTTGTCGACAGTGATCATAAAATCAATTTTGCCTCGTTCGAGTATCCGGTTAATTTCGGCCCTGATCTCTGATTCTTTATCCCGGTAAATGGATGGAATTCTTGTATTTACATCGAGTTGTTTGCTGTTCAGGGTCCTGATTTCGATGTTTACTTTACGCCCGCTTACGGCAGCACTGGTTTTGCCGAAGCCTGTCATTGATCTGATCATAGTTGTGTTTTGAGCCAACAAAGATACGATGTTTGCTTGTTGAAGCAGGAAGGTTTTCGGCTAAAAAGCGGGTTTCATCATTTGCCTGAAATAAGTTATCTTTGAGAAGTAAATAATAGTGCAGCATGAACCGACCTGCAGCAAACCTTACAAGCCACAAATTGTATAGTGCGCCTCCGCAGTTTTGCGAAGCCATGCTGCATGATATTGAACAAGCCGAAAGGTACATCTACCTCGAGGTGTATAAATTTGGCAACGACGAGGTGGGAGCCCGTTTCCGCGAGGCCCTCACAAAAGCAGCCCGAAGGGGAGTGCAGGTAAAACTTTTGCTCGATTCGTGGGGCGTATCCAACCACGAAACTGTTTTCAACGATCTGCTTGCCTCAGGGGCTGAGGTGCGCTTTTTCAGGAAAATAATATATACGTTCGACTTTTTTACCAAAAATCACCGCCGCAACCATCGTAAATTCCTGCTTATCGACGATCATGTAAGTTATATGGGATCGGCGAATATTACGGGTTACTCACAGCAGTGGCGCGAATCCATGATCAGGCTTACCGGCGGCATTACCTTGATGTTTAAACGCTCATTCCTTGAAAGTTATAAAATTTACGACAAATATATCTTTAACAAGTTTAACTATAAAAAGTCAAAATTTCTCGATCATTTCGAACTGGTTGAAGACATGCCATCCATTTACCGGCAACGCATAAAAACAAAACTGGAGCGACTCATCAGCAAGGCTAAAAGAGAAATTATAATCGAAACTCCTTATTTTCTGCCCGGTCACAACATACGTAAATTGCTGGCAGATGCAGCCCGGCGTGGCGTTAAGGTGAAAATAATTTTGCCCAGGCATTCCGATGTACGTGCCATTGATTTGCTAAGCAGCAAGTATTATGGTTTTTACCATGCAAATAATATAAACCTTATTTTTTATACGCTCAATAATCTGCATGCCAAGGTGTTATTGATTGATAGTGAGATTTTTGGACTGGGATCTCCCAATATCGATTACCGGAGTTTCAGGTATCAGCACGAAGTAATGCTTTTCGGCACGCACAAGGGTATTGTTGAAGAAGTATTCAATCATCTGAACGAAACCATGCGCAATTGCCTTGAATTTGATCATGTAAGCTGGATGCGCCGGCCCCGGATTGAAAAATTACTGGGCTGGATGCTGTTGCCTTTCAGACATTTGTTTTAGTCTTTTCTCCTGCTTTTGGTGTTCAGCGTTCCGGTACTTCAGTCTGCTTTCTTTCGGGTAACAAAATATATGCCTGCAAAAACCAGCAAAGCGCTGAGGGCTTTTATCCACGATATTTTTTCAGTAAAAACTGCTATGCCTATTACAGCTACTATTATGGGCTGGATGTAAGTATAATATGCTACAACCGGTGATGATAGCCTTTTGAGCGAATAGGTGATAAAAAAATAGGCCAGGAAAGTAGTGCCAACTATAATATACAGAATGGCAAACCAGGTATAACTATCGAAAGTATGGTAATTGATTTGGAGTGCCTGCCTGATGGTAAAAGGAAAAACACCTGCAAAGCCAATCAGGAACATCCACCGCATCATCAAAAAGGGGTTGTATTTTACCATCAGGGGCTTGGAAATTACCAGGTAAAGGCTCCAGGCTGCTGTATTTACAAGGATAAACATATCGCCCGCCAGGTGGCCGCCTTTAAATGAAAGCGGGTTGCCAAGCAGTATCAGCATCAGCGCTCCGGCAGCTCCCAGCAGTATGCCTCCCAGCCTTGCACCGGCAATGCGCTCGTGCAGGATAAATGATGCAAAAACCAGTACCAATATAGGATTTGCAGAATTAATGATTGCAGCATCAACCGGGGTTGTGTAAAACAAACCGGTAAAAAACATCATCTGGTTTATTGAAACTCCCAGCAGACTGCTCACAACCAGGCGCGGGAAATCGGCTCGATCAATCCGCAGCCCACGAAGTTCCTTTACACTGAGCTGAATCGCCCAGGCAATAATCATGGTTCCCAAAACACGCAGGAAAATAATCTGCATTGGCTGCAGGTGGTTTGGCATCAGGCCTTTGGCAATCCAATAATTGGCGCCAAAAAGCAGGGTGGCGGCAAGCATAGAGATATGAGCGCGTAGGTTTTGTCGTGCCATGCCTTACAATTGAGTTTTTAATCCGGGGTTTGTGCTTGTCGAAATGAAGTGATGCTGCAATCGGTCAGGTTTAAATTACATGTTCTGTATTACCAGTTATCGCAAACATCGATGCAAAGGTGCAAATAAAATCTGAGTATCGTACTGGTAAAAAAATGAAATCCTGAAAATGAAAAAGCAGCCCCTTGAGGCTGCTTCCATTTTATTAATCTGATTTACATGTATTAAGCAATGCTGATCTGTTTAACAGCTGGTGCCTGTACTTCTTTTTTGGGAAGTGTTACAAGCAATATTCCGTTTTCGAAAGCGGCGCTGATCTGGTCGGCATTCACCGTTTCGGGTAACTGGAATGAGCGCTCGTACCTGCTCTTATATCCGAATTCGTTCCAGGTATATTTTGGGCCTTGTTCATCTTCCTTGGGCTGACGGCCGGCGGTTATGGTAAGAACTTCCTCTTCGAATTTGATGGTTATTTCTTCTTTCGAAAATCCGGGCAGTGCAAGCTCAAGTGTGTAGTTTTTTTCATCTTCGCGAACGTTGGCTGCAGGTTTGTAAGATACTTCGGCATTATTAGCTGAGCGTTCGAATACTTCGTTGAATAAAGCCGGTAAAAACGGGCGGAATGCAAATTGTAGTGTGTTCATGGTATATTCTCCTTTAAATTATTTGTTAGACTTTTTTGTTGTTAATGACTTACACTTTTCAATTTCTGTGCCAGTCGGTTTTTGTTGCATTTTTCATAATAAAATGCGCCTTTATGGCATGAAGTTAAATTTTATTACGTCAAAATGGCGTATAATTACCAATCGGGCATAAAAAAAGCCGGGAAAACCGGCTTTTTAAAATTGTACGTACAGCTAATTAAGAGGAAATAATGCCGTTGACAGGCAGTATGCTATCCGCAGTGGAAATATTGTTCAACAATTTCCATCAGGCGTTCCTCATTATTCTCCAGTTCCTGGCGAAGGTTTTTATCGTTATAAGCTTTCAATTTCGATGCAAATCCTTCGATAACTGATTGTGGGAATACATCGTATTTACGGTAAATTTCACCCTGTTCCAGAAGCCTGTCGGCTGAATCCCAGCACGAAACCGGTAATTGCCCCAGTTTGGCTGTTTTCTCTTTGTGTTCGTCGTCAAAAATATTTACATCCACATAAGTTTCCCGGGCATATTCGAGTGCATTTTCCATTTCAAGCCCGTGGCGTGCGGCAACGGTAAGTCCTGCAAGTAAAAGGTATACATCTGCTGATCCGTCGGGGCATCGGAATTCAACGGTTTGTTTGTTTGTGAAGTCTTTTGGTTCGACCGGTTCCTGTGGATTAGCATGGAATATCATGTTGTTGGTCCCTGACCACCCCAGCGGTACACGTACCAGCACCGAGCGGTTACGATCGCCCCAGCATATATTGGTAGGTGCTTCCTGGTGTGGAACCAGCCTGAAATATGAAGTTGGATTGGTGTTTCCAAAGGCTGTCAGCGACTTGGCAAGGTCGAGGTAACCTGCAATGGCTTTGCGGGCCGTATCGCTGAGTTTTCCGTTTTCAACCATGGCGTTATCTCCATCTTTCATCAGGCGGGTATGGATATGCATTCCGCTGCCGGCTTTACCTACTGTAATTTTTGGCGCAAACGTAATAGATACGCCATACTTGTATGCCAGGGTACGTAAAATCCACTTGGCAATTACCAGCTGGTCGGCCGCATCTTCGAGTGGTACCGGCAGGAATTCAATTTCATTTTGCTCGTACTCTATTCCGTCGAATTTGAAATTTCCCACTTCCGAATGACCGTATTTTATCTTTCCGCCGGTTTGTGCTATGGCAAACATGGCCTCTGCCCTGAGCGCTTCCCATTTGGCAAAGGGGAACGATTCGTGGTAGCCTTTCTGGTCGGCAGCCTGGAAGAGTTTATTTTCGGGGCTGATGATATAATACTCAAGTTCGCCCATCACTTCGAATGAATACCCCGTATGTTCCTTCAGCGCATTATGTGCCTTACGGAGAATGTATTCGGGGGAGCTTTCAAGCGGGTTTCCATCCTTGTCGTAATAGGAGCAGAGGATATCGAGGGTTGGTATAGCTGAAAAAGGATTGACAAAAGCAGTTTTGTACCTGGGTATTACATATAAGTCGCTTGAACTGGCTCCGATAAAAGGGAAAAGACTTGAACCGTCCACACGTTCACCTGTTGAGAGGATATTATCGAGATGTTCGCGGCTGTTGATTACAAAATTGAGGGTTTTGAGCCTTCCATCGCCCCCGGTATACCTGAAATTGATCATCGAAATATTGTGATCGTCAATATACCGGATCAGGTCGGCTTTGGTAAATTCATCACTGGGCTTATTCAGATATTGCACCAATGAGCTGGGATTCATCTCAGTAAGGCTGTTGGCAAAAGGATTTTTCATGCAGTTGCTGGCTAAAAAGTGGGGGCAAAAGTAGCAACTTTAGCATTCAACAAACAAAAAAAATTACGCATTTCACTTAAAATGAGTAATTTTGAACGCTTCTAAAGTACGAGGCATCTAATAACTGAATTATGTTTACATCAGAACACCTCATTTTTGCTGGATTCCTGCTTTTTATAGCCGCAATACTTGCGCTTGACCTGGGCATTTTCGACAGGAAAAGTCATGAGGTGAAATTTCGTGAAGCCTTGATCTGGACTTTTGTCTGGGTAGGTTTTGCAATTGGTTTTTATTTCCTTCTTATTTTCTTTGGCAATCATTTGCACGGGGTGTTCACCAAAGAGCAGGTAATTAACCAGGTGGCAAAATTCAGGCATACCATTAATATACCCGATTCATTTACCGATGAGCAGGCTGTAAGTGTATATCGCAATAATTTAGGCCTCGAATACATCACGGGTTACCTGATTGAGTATATGCTGTCAGTCGACAATGTTTTTGTGATGATACTTGTATTCATTTCGTTCGGTGTTCAGAAAATGTATTACAAACGAGTGCTGATGTGGGGAATTATCGGTGCTGTAATTATGCGATTTGTTTTCATTTTCCTGAGTGCGGCTTTAATACAACGCTTCGATTGGATATTGTATATTTTCGGCGCTTTCCTGGTTATCACGGGCGTAAAAATGTTCCTCGAGCGAAACAAAGAGGATAAGGTAGACCCAGCGCACCATCCGGTTGTAAAATTGGTTTCGCGGTATTTCCCGGTACACCCGGTTTATTTCCGCCAGCACTTTTGGTTCCGTAATAAACATGATAATAACCGCCTGTATTTTACCCCGCTTTTCCTGGTGCTGCTTGTAATTGAATTTACCGATGTACTTTTTGCCGTTGATTCGGTTCCGGCTATTTTCTCTATAACCCAGGATCCTTATATCGTATTTTTCTCTAATATATTTGCGATCATGGGGTTGCGTTCTTTATTTTTCGTAGTAGCGCATGTTATCGGTATGTTCAGGTTCCTGAAACATGGGCTCGCCGTATTACTCTCTTTTATCGGGTTTAAAATGCTGCTGCACGTACAACTCGAAGCATGGGGCTTTTCAACAATTCACTCCTTGCTGGCTATCATTTTTATACTGGGCGTCAGTATAGCCGCTTCGCTGATCTGGCCTGTGAAAAGCCGAAAAAAGATAAAAGTTATAAACGAACTTACAGGCGAGAAACCGGTATAGGCTATGCCGGGATTTTGGGTGGGTTAACGTTAAATACCAGCTATTTTATCTCGATAAAATCCGATTTTTCGGAACCGCATACCGGGCATATCCAGTCATCAGGCAAATCTTCAAATCTGATAGCCTCTTCGGCTTCATCGTAAATATACCCGCAAGCTGTACACTCAAATCTTTTATAATCAGTTGCAAGTGGGTTAGCTTCCAGTTTCGATTTGTCAATATAGGTAGGCGCATTTTTGGGTGCGGAACCTTTACGTATCTGCCTGTAGTATGCGTAGGTAAGCGGTTCTTTTAAGCCGTCGAGTATCTCAGAATGCAACAATTCGGCGATAAACATATAATGCGTACCTACGTCAATGGTTTGTATCACCTTACATTCCATAAATGCGATACAATCATTCAGAACAATTGGTACGCCTGTTTCTCCGTATTTCACATGCATGCCCTGAAGTTTTTCAATGTCTTTACCGCTTTTGTAACCAAAGCGGCTGATAATTTCCGGGTCGGTTTCAGTATGTATCACTGAAACCGAAAACGCGCCGGTTTGCTGTATGAGCGATGCCGTATAGTTATCCTTGTTGCAGCATGATGCAAATCTGGGAGGTTCGGCTGTTACCTGAAAAAAAGTATTGGAAATAAACCCGTTTCCTTTGTGCTTATTTCCCGAACTGACAATGTATAAACCATACGAAATTTTAAATAGGGCTTCGAACTGTATCATGGTTTATAATATTTAGAGGTGGTTTTAATGATTAAAGATACAATAAATCAGATTTAATTTCAGGACAAATATCAATAAAAAAAATGTTTTTAACATGGGCTGATTCGGAGAATCAGCCCATGTTTTTTTTTGAATATATCCTAATGAATATTTTGTAAAACAAATGGATAAAAAAAGAGGCTTCAACCTGATGTTGAAGCCTCTTTTTTAGTGTGTCGGGCATG
>CAYNVK010000143.1:0-7816 GCA_964400395.1 uncultured Lentimicrobiaceae bacterium
CCCGAATTTGCATCGTAACAGGAAACAATATTCTTCGCCTTGTTTACCACGAAAGCCTTGCCATCGACAATTACCGGGTCGGGAGCGGGGAATGGGGTAAGGAATCCTTTGGTGAGTGTATTTTTTAATTCGCTGGTAGCATACGAAGCTTCCCACAGCATTTCCCCGTTATCGGGGTTTAAGACCGTAAGTCCTGAACTCGAGTTCAGGTTTGGATCGTGCTCCACAAACAATTTGCCATCCTGGTAGGTCATTTTGATATAAGGCGTAAGATCGATCCAGTCGAAGGCATAGGCAATTTTGTATTGTTTGTTCCACAGCAGTTTATCCGTTTTGGCATCGTAGCCTTTGAAGTTCATTTTCCACTTGGGAAGCGTTGCACCCAGGAAAGCATAGAAATTGCTGGTTTCGCCCTGCATCAGCACGTACATGTTTTTTTCGGGAATATCAATAATAGTGGCATGCAGGCGGTCGGCCATAAATTTTTTCTTGTTGAAATAAGGCTCAATATCCGTTACTTCTTTTCCATCGGCGGTGGTGAGGTAGGTTTCGGTTTCCTTGCCGGTGATCACTTTTACCAGGTCGTAATATTTCATGATAAAGCAATCGAATTCCTTGGCTTTTCCTGTAAGGGAAATGTTTTTGGACCAGATCAGTTTACCATTATTCACATCTACCAGATCGACACTCTCCTTTGTGGGCAGCAGCACACCATTGGTTAATGGGTCGTAGTAAGTGCTGAATCCTGCCGAGAGTTCGTACTGCCCGAAGTCGGACACATACTTATCGCTGCTCCATAGCACTTTGCCGGTTTTGCCATCGATAAAATACTTGGTAGCTACTGCTTTTTTGGTGTCTTCGTCGAATACCAGCACCACGTTGGCATCCTTGTTCCAGTACTGGTTTGCGAACTTTTCGTTTTTATAATCCTTTTTAAAATTAGTTTGCCACAGTATTTTTCCTGTAATACCATCGAGCATAAGCATATCCGATTTGGTTGAGCACAGGAAAAACTTAAAGTCGTTGGTATGTGTATACCAGTGGGTTGAAGGGGTGAAGGGAAGTTTTACCGTATTTAATTCCTTAAATGAAGGGCCGCCGGCCAACAAATTACCTGCAGTGAGCAATAGCAGGATGAGGATTACTGAGCGACAAATTCGATTGATCAGGTTTGATTTCATAGGTGTTTATTTTAGGGTTTTTACCAATTTGTTTCGGTTAACAGCATTGCTTTTGAGGTACCGCCCAGCAGGCAGTCAAGATACATTTTCATATATTCATCAGCCTTTTGTTTCCCGTATTTAGCTGATAAAGTAGAGTGTATATCATAGTTTAAGCTGCTTCTGTAAGGATCCATCAGGTAAACATAGGTATAGCTGCCATCTGCATTTTTATGGATGGGTTTTTGCATTCGCACGGTTGCTTTTGCCTGTGGATCGGTGGCTGAGCCAGCAGGAGAAAGGTAGTTTTTGTTAAATTGCTCAAACTGCGCCACCTTATCAGGTTTTACAGGATTTAGAACAAGAAGTACCGAATCATTTGCAGCTGCCCGGTTCACGGTTGGGGTGCTGTTATTCCAAATGTCGCGGTACACTTTCCAGCTGCCATTCTCTTTTCGCCAGGTTACCACGTATTTCCCCTGGTCCACCATTATATCGTTGGGAACAAACAGTCTGTATTTGCCTTCTTCAATGGCCAGATCGCCAAATTGGAGGGCTGTAGTAGTTTCAAAATTCACTTTTATGATGCCCATCTGGCGGGTAGCATTCCAGAATTTGCCGATAGCTTCCTTGCCATCGATAATTTCGCTGTTGGCCGGAAACACCCTGGCATCAGCGGTGTAAAAATCAAATAAATCCGTTGTATCGCCATTGGCAAATGCCTCCATCATCTTTTGGTTGGCATCCTTTATAGTGCCGGTAATATCAGTAGCAGACTGCCTGCAGCTTTGTATGGCCAATGCAATGAAGGCAAGAATTAGGGCGCAGATTGATTTTTGTTTATTTTTCATGGTTGCCGGTTATTTGAAAAGTTGATGAAATGGGTGAAACATTGGGTGGCCAGCACATATTTAGGCTGATAAAGCAATCAGGGGTCAGGCGAAGCAAACATGATATGCTGTTCCATACCGGTTTTAATTATCAGGTAAAGGATGTTATGACAAATGTCAGGAGTAAAAACAAACCTGTCAATCACCCTTTGATGTGATATTAACCCTTGTTCCGAAAATAAAATGGATTGTAATTTTTACTTCATGCACCTGAGCAGTGCCTCAGTGCGGGTGCGCACCTGTAGTTTCTGGTAGATTTTGCGCACATGGGTACGAACCGTCTCGATACTGATAAACAATTCGTGGGCAATTTCCTTATACAGGAATCCCTTCGAGAGATAGGCCAGTATTTCTTCTTCCCTGGATGTAAGGTTGGCCTCGGGAAAATGATGGTTTACCGGACGGGCAAATGTTTGCACCACTTTCCGGGCAATTTCGCCGCTCATAGGCGAGCCCCCGTTTACCAGTTCAGTGATGGCTTCGAGCAGTTTTGCCGGTTGTGTTTTTTTGAGCAGGTAACCTGTAGCTCCGGCAGTAAGCGATTTAAATATCTCTTCGGTGTTATCAAAAACAGTGAGCATCATTACCTGTATTTCAGGCCACATATTTTTAATGCCAACCACGCACTCAATGCCATTCATCCCCGGAAGGTTAATATCCATTAAAACCACCTGCGGGAAATTTTGAGGGATAATGCTGAGCGCTTCTTCGGCTGTAGGGCAGGCCGCTATACATTCGTATCCATCGGACCCATCAATAAGGATGTGCAATCCATCGCGTACTGCATCATCATCCTCAACAATCATTACTTTGATTCCGCCCGACATGTGGATTTATATTTTAATAATAAAGATGTATCACAAAGATACTATTCGAAACCCTTACCCGCATCACCCTTTAATGTGAATTATCCTTTGGATTGAGTTTTACCGAAAATTCAATGGTAGTTCCACTCCCCACTGTTGATTTAATGTTGAAACTGCCTCCAAGCTCCTCAATCCTTTTGTTCATATTCGTTAAACCATTCCCCCAGCCGCTGATTTGATCCATATTAAATCCAACACCATCATCTTCGATAACAATCGTCAGATTTCCTTTTTCGGCTAACAAGCGCATATGTACCTTGCCGGCACCGGAGTGTTTTACAATATTATGGAAAGCTTCCTTAACGGTTAAAAACAAATTACGCCTTAACTCTGATGACATGTGCAGGGACTCGATTTCACCCGGGAAATTGAAAACGCCTTCAATTTCGGCCGATTCGAGGTATGACGAAGCGTGCTGGCGGATGTACGATGTAAAACTGTCGAGGGTATCGTTACGCGGGTTCATGGCCCAGATAATCTCGCTCATTTCGTCGACAACGCCGCCCGAAATTTCAGAAATCTGGTCGATAAGCTGTTGCGCTTTTTCGGGTTCTCTCTGCTTTTTGGCCAGCTCGCTGAGTATCGAAATGCGTGTAAGGCTGGCACCCACTTCGTCGTGCATGTCTTTCGATATGCGGCTGCGTTCTTTTTCGATGGCAAACTGCCTTTCCATTTCCCTGATCCGCGCCTGGTATTGCATGCGCTGCACCTGTTTCACAACCACGATGGTGATAATAACCAGGCTAACGGCTGCAATAACCATAAACCACCAGGTAGCATAAAAAGGCGGGGTAATGGTAAACGAAAGCAATAACCGTGGCTGGCTCCAGTTCAGGTACATATCGGCACATTTCACATAAAGCTGGTATTTACCGGGCGGCAGGTTGCGGTAAGTAAAAGAGGGATCATTGGCAGGTTTACTCCAGTCGGGCTGGTAACCTTGCAGCAAAAAGGAAAACATAAACGAACCCGCGTTCAGATAGTTTGTCGAAAAAACCTTACCACTTATATGCGGAGCTAACCGGCTGAGCTTAAATTGCGGGTTGGCAGGCGGAATGCCCGGCGTAAAAGCAGTATCGGAAACATACAGAGAAATCAGCTGAACCGATGGTGCTTTTTTACCTGGCGTAAATGTGAGTGGGTCGATGTGGTTTATTCCCTGTATGCCTCCAAAGTATAATTGATCGTACCCATTGCTGCAAGCTGCGTTATAATTGAATTCGAGCGATTGCAGGTTATTTTTTGTATTAAACCGGATAACCCGTTTTTCGGCCGGCATATAGCAGCCCAAGCCATTATTACCAGTAAACCAAAGTCGCCCCAGGTTATCGGGCAACAGGGAGTATACCACATCGTCATTCATCAACCCGTTTCCGGCAGGGTTCGGGCTAAGTTCCCCATCAGGCTGATAGCTCCTTAAGCCATTGCCGGTTGCAGCCCATAGCAGCCCCTGGTGTACCAGTAATCCATACACCGGAATGGTGGATATACGGTTGCTCCTGTTGTAAAAATTCGTGGGATTGGTGAGTCCTTTTTTTGTTTCGTACCTGAATAAACCATCTGCTGAGCCAATCCAATAATGGCCTTTCCATTCAACAAAAGCCCTGGCTGGCAGAAATAAAGCAGAGCTGTAGCAAACCGGTACCGCTGATACCCGAAATCCAAGCAGGTGATTATCGTATACCAGCAGCAGCGAGTCCGTGCCCTGGTGAATAAATTTTGCGTTCAGGCAGGCAAGCGGGTATTGCCAAACCTTTTCGGCCTTGCTGTTGATCACCTCAACGCCATTGCGGGTTACGATCCAGAGCCTTCCCAGCTTATCGGCAGCCAGATCGAGAAAATAAATATCGTTTCCAAAATGCCGGGGATTTACTCGACTGGCGGTACCCAGGTCGAAACTCAGTTGCCAAAGCCCGTTATTAAAAGTACCGGCCCAAATGGCGTTATTAAAAACGGTCATGCAGCGTATGAACCCGATATTCGATTTCGGAAACTGCACCAACCCCGGCGAATATACCAGTACTCCGCTGCCATCGGTCCCGAACCACAGGTTATGCTCGCTATCCTCATAAATACTTATAATACTTGGCGAAAGCAATTCAGTATTTTTACCATTCTGTGTGTACAAATTAATTTCCCTGATCTTTCCGCCGGCCATACAGAATATTTTATTGCTGCCCTGGTTTATTAACCAGATGTTATCGCGGCTGTCGGAAAATATAGTCTTCAGCCCTTCAATCCTGGTGTCAGCAAGCAGCGTTAATTTCCCTTCACGATGCCAGGTATAAATTTTTGTACCGGCCAAAACAAGCGTTTTACCCATTCGGGTCCTGGCAATATTGCGGCAATCTTTTAAAGGAATCCAGGCGGCCCTGAAATGCGTACCTGATATTTTATCGGAAAGCCGCAGTGCAATAATTCCATTTTCGCCTGTAATTATAATTTCATCTTCCCCTACCCTGGCGGCATCAGAAGGAACAAACTGATCAGGAAGTGAGTTGCCGGCATCAATACTGATTGTAAGGGGTATAAGTTTGCCGTTATCAACCAGGCAAAAATTCATGCCATGGATCCAGACCAGGGGTTTTGCATCGATAAAGGCATGAAGGATAATGGGATAGATTCCGTTCTTTCGGTAAAGGATATTAAATTGCGAATTTGATGTGTTGAACTGCAGTAACGATGAAGTGGATGTAAGCAGGAAATTGCCTGTATTTACAAGCGCCAGGTAACGCATTACATTATCAGTCTGGTTATACACATGGGTATACGGCACCCTGAATGCTTTAAATTCCTGCCCGTCGAAATAATGCAGTCCGTCGCCGGTAACCATCCATACCAGTCCACGCTCGTCCTGGCAAACCTGGCTCACCATACTCTGCCGCAGGCCATCGTCGTTGGTAAAGGCTTTTACGTAAAGATCCTGAGGTTCGTGAACCTGCTGTCCATATACGTTGCTCCCGCCAAAAGCCGGAAACAAAACCAGGAACAAAATAAAAATTGTTTCAACCCTGTTAATACAAGTACAAAGAAGCAATAATCTCATTGCAGGGAATTACTGTTAACCATCCGATGCTATAGCAAGTGCAGGAATAAATTGTTACTCAACTGTCGGCCAGCACTACCTGTACCGACTTATCGGTAAATGTATTTAAAGATTTCAAATGTTTCAACCTGCAGGCATACTCGCATTTGCTAGAGCGTTTGTTGGGTGTAGTGTTTTCTTATTTGATAATGATTTTCTCTCCTAAAAACTTTGGTTTCACGTCGAATAACAAGTCCAGAAACATTTTGTCACGAGCAAAAAATTCTCTCAATTTTGTCATAAATCCCTTGTATGCTTGAACTTCTTTCGCATTGTATCCAAAAGCTTCTATTCCAAACTTTCTTGCTAAATAGACAGCTCTTTCGTTATGGAATTTCTGTGAAATGACGATAAACGAATTTTGTCCAAAAATGTCTCTGGCTCTCACAACTGCATCTAAAGTTCTAAATCCCGCATAATCCAGATAAATCAAACTGTCAGAAATTCCGTTCTTTACAAGTTCAGCTTTCATGTCTGTCGGTTCGTTGTAATCTGTCTTGCTGTTGTCTCCACTTATTATAATGTTCCTGATTTTATCGCCTTTAAATAATTCTACTGCTGCATCAATTCGATTGAAGAAAAAGTCATTCTTAGCTCCATTTTTCAAGTTTCTGCTTGTCCCGAGAAGTAAACCAACATTTTTAGGTTTCACATTCGCCATGTCGTCAGAAATGAATCTTTTAGCTGTCTGGTTAACAGTAATGTTAGCCCAAGTTGTCAATGCGAAAACAATAACAATTGATATCAGGATGTATACACTAAATTTTCGTTTTCTCTTCATAAATATTGTACCCAGCGGTCCGACGCTCTGGCAAGTGCGGGACTAAATTGCTACTCAACTGTCTGCCAACGCAAATGTATATAAAGAATTCAAATGTTTCAACGAACAAGCATACTCGCAATTGCTAGAGCGTTTGTTGTAGCGCGTTTTTCATTTTATTATCAGTCTCCAGTCAAGCTTTTTAACTTTCTGTATTGTAGATAGTATAGAATGTTTTCCAATCAGTCGAATTGTGTCAGAACTATTACGGATTTCCAGGAAGTCAATGTCAATATCTTCTGCAATAGGAACGTACCTTGCGTTTACGATTCCAATTCTTAAAGTTTCGGCCGAGTCCAAAATTATCTTATTCAAGTCTCTACCATTGATCTTTAGAAATTCTGTCTTGTTGATGCCAAAATAACACACATTTGAACTTTGTGAATACAGAACTTCAATTGGTTTTCCTGTCTGATTTTCTATTTTCAAGTCGTGACTTGGGTCGCAACTTGTCAAGGCGGCCAAAACTGTCAGAACTGTCAATAAACTGAAGAGTTTCATGTATTTGAAGTCGATTTTCTAAAATGCGCTACAACTAAGTTATAGCAAATATAAAAAAGCTGATTCAAATAACTGACCAGTAGCAATATAAAACGTAGGATATTTTTTTAAGCAACCTGATCCTTTTACGGAGCCAAAAGACTGCAGCCCCTGATGTCGCTGTTATCGAAACGGCCCAGCACCTCGAAGCTTCCATCCTCGAAAACACGACCCAGGTCCTGGGTCGCCAGGAAAGAGCAGGAATGAAAATTAGCCAGGTCGATGATATTGATCCCGCCGGTGCGGCCGGTTTCTACATAACTCAGCGGGTCGTTGATATCGGCTGTCAGCACCCGCATCCACGGCGGGCATCGGAATATACCATCGCCCTTCGACCAGGCCTGCGAAAGCAGTTCAGTCATGCCATACTCTGAATGAATTTTGGCAACGCCGAAACTATTGCAAAGCTTTTCGTGCAACTCCATACGGGTGAGTTCTTTACTACGTCCTTTCAT
>CAYNVK010000144.1:0-7759 GCA_964400395.1 uncultured Lentimicrobiaceae bacterium
AATTGCGGGTTTTTTACAATCTTTTTAAGGTAGCGAAAGAGCAATCCGCCGTGCGAAGCATCAACCACGCGGTGATCGATAGCCGCACCCAGCGAGAGAATAGTGCGCGGTACAACCTGTTCGTCAACCACTGCCGGTTTACGGTTTACGCCGCCAAGCACCAGCACAAACGATACATTCGATGAGGGTAACAACGCCGGGTAGCCCATATCCAGCCCTACGCTGCCAATATTCGATACTACAAACGAGCCGAAGCTGTTGGCCGATAGCCCCAGCGCCGGTAACGAAAAGCCCCAGTTAAAAGTTATCATTTTCAGGAGGTTGAATATCCAGCCACGTAACGGCCATGGGATAAGCGCAAGCTTGTCCTTTGCCTGCATGGTTTTGTTGCCGCTGCCCTGGCGGGCATTTTTTACTTCACGGCTCATCTGTTCAACCAGCTCGGTAAGGGTGAGTTTATCTGCGTTACGTATCACGATGCTTCCCATCTGCATTTCGCGCAATATCACACTTACCATTACATCAATGCTGTCGCGCAGCACTACATTACCACGCCTGATATAAGTATTCAGTTCGGGAACTTCCTCTTTTAAGGCACGGGCAGCCGCCAGCACAAAAATGTGGGTGAGCGTGACCTTAACGCCTGCTTTTCGTTTTTCGGCAATAAATGCCTGGAGGTCGGTAATATCCATTTCAACCGAACCAAAGAGTTTGGAATCTGTCGGCCTGCGGTAAATAGAAGAGGCGACTTTACGCCAGCTTGAGTTTAGTTCCTGCGCTGATTTCATTTTTTTTATTCCTGATGATAGCAAAAAGGGCTGTTATGTTTTAAAAGCAATGTAGGGTTTTTAACCATGTATTTTTGCTGATGTAAAATTAGCCTAAATCCTTAATACGCCATATTTATACCGGCTTTATCTTTTGAGCCGCAAATTTAAAACCCATTAAGCAAAGGTCTCTGCCCATATTTTAAAAATATTCACTATCTTTGGATATATCAGGCTAATGGCCATGAAAACAGTTTTTATCAGAACATCAGTTTCACTGATTTCGGCATCGTTATTACTGATTGCATTTCTTTCGTGCGAACGTCCTGCCACCGGTTTCGATGATACTGAGGACGCAATTTACTATACCGAAAAACAGGCGGAGCCACCGCAGCAACCCGATTCGTCCATCAGCGTAATGACCTGGAATATCAGGTTTGCCATCGGGCGTGGCGAATGGTTTGGCGATGCCTGCGGCAGCAAGGTTATATACACGGAAGATGAAATCCTGCAAAAACTACAACTACTGGCCGAACGGATAAACCAGGTAAAACCCGATATACTGTTGCTTCAGGAAGTGGATATCAATTCGAAGCGATCGGCTTATGTCGACCAGTTGAAGTGGATTATGGATCACACCTATTTTGGTTATGCAGTGTATGGATACCAGTGGAAAGCGCAGTTTATTCCCAGCGACGGGCTGGGGCGGCTGGAGGAAGCCAACGCCATACTTTCACGCTGGCCCGTTAGTGAGGCCACGCGCATTCAGCTACCACTGCGTGGCGACCAGGATGCCCTGACCCGTTATTTTTACGAACGCTGTTGCATGGTTAAAGCCAGGATAGATATACCGGGAGTTTCTGAATTTTACGCTGTAAATATTCATGCTTCAGCCTTTGCAACCGACGATACAAAACACCAGCATATTATTTCCTTTAAGGATGAGTTGGATAATATTGTAAGCCATGGTGGGTGGTTTATTGCAGGCGGCGACCTGAATACCCTGCCTCCGGGTTCCGATTCAACTGACTATTGTGTAGAAGATATGTGTCCTGGCGAATCGTTTCACCTTGCCACTGATGAACCGCTTCATAAAGAAGGCAGTAACTATTCTCCCGAAGCCCATTGGATGGACGATTTATATTTAACCTATCCGTGTGCTGTTCAGCTGACAGAATACCAGCTGCACCAGCCATTGTATTTTACCCATACTACCAGGCCGGGGCACACCTGGGACCGCACGCTCGATTATCTTTTTACAAGCCACCGCTGGCAAAAAGGAGCTACTGTAACACACCAGGATTTCATGGACGACTCGGATCATGCCCCGGTGAGTGCCAGGGTTATGTTGAAACAATAAAGGATATTGGAATTTCCCGGTGTAAAAAATGCTTTGAGTTACCTGCGATTGCTCTAAATCATTACTTTTGATAAACATAGTTTTTTGAATATGAAAAGTAATATTATGAAAGTGTGTTGTACAAAGCTGCTCGTGCTGGCAGCGGTGTTGCTTTTATTCAACTCGTGCGAACCGCTGGCAACAGGTTTCAGCGATGTGGAGGATGCAATAATGTATGCAAAAGCGTTAAAAACCACGCCTCCGCAGCCCGATTCAACCCTGAAAATTATGACCTGGAATATTCGTTTCGGGATTGGGCGCCAACCCTGGTTTGGCGATGCCTGCGGCGATAATACGGTTTTCAGGAAGGATGAAGTTATCCCTGGCCTCGAGAAAATCGTAACCCGCATAAACCAGGTAAAACCGGATATACTTTTCCTGCAGGAATGCGATGTAAAATCGAATCGCACCGAGTATATTGATGAACTTCAGTACATCCTCGATCACACTTATTTTAACTATGCCGCCTATGTTTCGGAATGGAAATCGGAGTTCATCCCCAGCGACGGACTGGGCCGCATGGATATGGGCCTGGTTATTCTTTCGCCCTGGCCGCTTACCGATGCCAAACGCATTAACCTGGCCACCCGTGGCGACCAGGCCGGTATCGTAAACTATTTCTACCTGCATTCGTGCATAGTAACCGCCAATGTTAAAATACCCGGATTTAAAGAAATTCCATTGCTTAATATTCATGCTTCGGCATTTGCTACTGACGACACGAAGAAAAAACATTTCGAGGAGTTTAAAGCCGAAATGGATAAACTGGATGCTGAAGGCAAGTACTTTATTTCGGGTGGCGACCTCAACGAATTGCCTCCCGGCAGCGACTCAACCGACTACTGTTACGAAGATATGTGCCCGGGCGAATCCTTTCACCAGCCGGGCGACGACCTCATGCACAAGGATGGCAGCAACTATACTCCTGAAACAGAATGGCTTCGGCCCATTTATGAAGCCTACACCTGCGCATTCCCGCTCAGCGAGTACCAGCTGAACCAACCGGCATATTTTACCCACACTACCCGGCCCGGCTATACCTGGGACCGCACCCTCGACTACCTCTTTACCAACCATCGCTGGAGAAAAGGCTCGGCAATTACCCACCAGGACTTTTTAACCGAATCGGACCATGCGCCGGTTAGTGCTGAGTTTGTCCTGGTTAAGGAGTAGTTGGCGAGGGGCGAGGGGCGAATGAGAGAAAGGGCGCACCCGAAACTTGAAACCAGAACCCAACGAAGCGAGCTCAGCGAAGCTAAACCCGGTATCATAATTGAAATGAAATATTATAAATACAACTGCCATACTGATAAAAGTATAAACACCATGATCAGGAAATTTATTGCAAGTATTCTTCTATTTTGCTTTGCAGGCATACTTCATGCTCAGGAAGGGTCTTTGCTCAGAAAGTGGAGCTACAATACTGCACACCTTATGCCTGCAGGGAAATGGGAAAGTGGTATCCTGCAGCCTTTCAGGTACGGAATTAACCCGAAACTGGAGGTCTATACCCATGTACCCATGCTCCCTTTTATTCCCGAAGCTGGTGTAAAAGTTGCCTGGGGAATTAAAAATAATTTTGTGCTGGCCAGCGAGCATAGCTTGAGTGTTCCGACACCTTTTCTTAATGTTGTAAGCCGGAAGGGCATAGGAGGATTGATTTCGCCCGAATACGATTTTGCCTTTATTCTGTCTGTTTATAATGGACTGGCAGTTACCAGGCCTATTGCGACCAAAGTTCTGCTCTCGGCCAAAGCCGGTCTTGCCTTTGCCATCAGGGCCGAAAAACCCGATCCGCAATCCACCATCGACTTGCCGGTTTTTTATCCGCGCATGGCACATTATTACGACGGTGCATCCATCCGTTTAGGCACTGCGGTTAAAGGAAGCCTGGGCGAAAAATGGTTTTACGAAGAAGGCATCCAGGCATTTATAATCACCCGGCCAGAGAATAATTTCTTTTTCGAAAACACCGGAACCCTGATGTGGGTAGCCGGTAAGTCGTTCAGGATCAGGGGCGGATATATACTGGCTTATGGCAAATATCCATACGTAACCCCTAAGTGGCAGCTATGGCCCACGCTGGATTTTGTGTTTGGGAGTAAGTAATAACCAGCCCCTCAAGGATTCTAAACTCTGGAGGGGTTTTTATCAGTGGTTTGAAAAGCTACATTTATTGTAATCCCAACCATTCTTCAATTTCAGAAACTTCCTCCTTCTGATTGTGTACCGAAATAAAATTTTCAGTATTCTCAAACCATTGCACAACCTGATCCCTCTTTAGCTTAGTTTGCTTTTCTGAAACACATGTAATATAGCTGCTCCAGGGATATTCAACCGGATGACTGCAAAATCCATGATGTACCGGGTTGTTATGGATATATAAGACCAATTGCCTGAAGTATCTGGAATGTTCAACTTCCTTTCGATGAAAAGTATGTTCAAATAAACTGCCTGTGCGATGATATTTTTTATTTACAGCTTGCGCATATGCATTGAAAAGATTTGAAAACTGTTGCTCAGGTTTATACCGTTCATGACTAAAATCTGTGATGGGATCAAAATCGCTGGAAGAAATCAATGATTTTGATTCAACTCTTGCTAAGGCCTGCTCTTTGATAATTAATTTTCTTGGGTTGAAGTCTATTGATTTTTCATCTTTAATCTGAACAAGGAAATGAAAATGGTTGGGCATCAAAACCCAGGCGAATGTGTCGGCAATACAGGGAATATATTTGTCGTACAAATTCAAAAAATACCGATAGTTATCGTTTTCCAGGAACAAATTGCATCCATTGGTGCCACGGTTATAAATGTGAAAAAACTTTCCGTGCGAAAGGGGTGGCTGTGGATTTGGCATTTTTTTGGCCTGTTGATTGTAAAATGATTCTTAATTCAAAAATAATCAATTAATTTAATTTTTCGCTTAGCAACCCCTCAAGGGTTTTAAACCCTTGAGGGGTTTTTACTTCTGATCAAACAATAGTTCCTGTTTTGTTGTTGATTTCTGTTTATCATTGAAATTCAATCAACAACAATCTGTTAAATGCTCGAAAACAGGGTTAATAAAGAAATACTCCGGAAACGCCTGATGCAGGAACCGTTTACCCGCAAAACACTTTCGTTTTACCGTTATATAAATATTGAAAATCCAAAGGAGTTCAGGGATAGGCTTTACGCTGAATGGTCAGCGCTTGACTGCTTTGGGCGTATTTACGTGGCCCGCGAAGGTATTAATGCCCAGATGAGCGTTCCGGAACATCACCTGGAGCGTTTCCTGCAACAACTGAATTCAATAACCGAACTTGCCGACATTCCAATAAAATATGCTGTTGTTGACGATGGCAAATCCTTTTATAAACTCACCATTAAAGTAAGGCCAAAAATTGTTGCCGATGGTTTGGATCACGGCACTTACGATCTTTCAAGAGTTGGCAATCATTTATCGGCGATCGAATTTCATGAGTTGGCCGGAAATCCCGAAACGCTGGTTATTGACATGCGTAACCATTACGAAAGCGAAATCGGGCGATTCGAAAATGCGGTTTGTCCTGATGCCGATACGTTTAAAGACGCCATCCGGATGGTAGTCGACGAATTTAATAATCAGAAAGACAAAAAGATACTGCTCTACTGCACTGGTGGCATACGTTGCGAAAAAGCCAGCGCCTACCTTTTGCATCATGGGTTTAAAGATGTTTCGCAGCTGTACGGCGGAATCATCGAGTATGCGCAACAAATAAAACATCTTGGGCTGACTTCCAGATTTGTCGGGAAGAATTTCGTATTCGACGAGCGCCTGGGTGAAACCATCGACGGGCAGGTGATAGCACATTGCCATCAGTGTGGTAACCCGGCCGATACCCATGTAAACTGTGCCAATAACGATTGCCACCTGTTATTTATCCAATGCAGCGAATGTGCCGCGAAATATGAAAACTGTTGCTCCGACGAGTGTCGTGAAATTAATAAAAAACCATTGGAAGTCCGCCGGGAACTCAGGCTTGCCAACCACCAGAAATATGCCGGCAGCAAAATTTATAAAAGCAAGCTTGCGCCTTTTTTAATGCATAAAAATCTTCAGGCAGAGCAAACACCGGCCATACATGGATAATTTCTGGCAAACCATCAAAAAGCCGGTTATTGCGCTGGCCCCCATGGAGGATGTTACCGACACGGTGTTTCGCGAAGTAGTACTCTCGGTTTCCGAAGTGGATGCATTGAATGTTGTGTTTACTGAATTTACATCCACCGATGGATTATGCCACGAAAAAGGCAGGCCGAAAGTAATTGAGCGTCTTTTGGTTAACGCCAGCGAAATGCAATTACTGAAAGCGCGAAATACAAAACTGGTAGCCCAGATCTGGGGCAGCGATCCCGAAAAATTTCGTGAATCGGCACGCATGATTTCCGAAATGAACCTTTTTGATGGCATCGATATCAACATGGGTTGTCCGGCCAAAAAACTGGCAAAAAGTAAAAGCTGTGCCAACCTGATCAATTACCCCGATTTGGCTAAGGAAATTATTTATGCCACCGCCGAATCAACTGATTTGCCGGTAAGCGTAAAAACCCGCATCGGTTACAGCCGGATTATCACCGAGCAATGGATAAGCCATTTGCTGGAAACAAATCCAGCAGCCATAACCGTTCATGGCCGTACCCGTAAAATGATGTCGAATGGGCCGGCGCTGTGGAATGAAATTGGCAAAGCTGTTGCTTTACGGAATCAATCCGGTAGCTCAACGCTTGTCATTGGTAATGGTGATGTTTTCAGTTACAAGGATGCCGTGCAACGGATTGCACAATATGGTGTGGATGGCGTAATGGTTGGAACCGGCGTATTCAGGAATCCCTGGATGTTCAATCCGCAGCCCGTTGAAATTGGTGTAGGCCAGCGTATTGATCTGATGCGCCGCCACATAACATTATACCAGGATACCTGGGGCAACGGAAAGGATTATAATGTGCTGAAGCGGTTTTTTAAAATTTACCTGAATGGTTTTGCCAACGCAGCTCACTGGCGCGATGCTTTTATGCGTGCCGGTAACTACGAAGAGGCTTTTCTGATTTTGGATAAAATGGAGACTGAACTACAGCTGATGCAGGCATTATAATTTCATTAACACTTCTGCCAGAGCGATATCCTGCTGATGCGTAATTTTTATATTTCCCGGCTTTCCTTCGGCTAAATGCACTTTAAATCCTGCCGACTGCATTACCGAGGCATCATCAGTAAAAAGGGTTTGAAAAGGTTGCTCGAAAGCCCGTTTTAATTCCGATACTTTAAATACCTGCGGAGTTTGAATGGCGCGCAAAAATGAACGGTCGAGCTGGCGGGATGAATCACCTTCAATAGCGCGAATGGTATCAGTTAAATGAATTGCGGGAATGGCCGAACCATGATTTTCGGCGGTTGTATACAGTTCTTGAATAAAAGTAGCGTCAATCACCGGCCTGGCCGCATCATGAACTGCTACCAACCCTTCATCGTCAATAAGAGCGAGCCCGTTTTTTACCGAATCGAAACGGGTTTTCCCGCCAGGTGCCACCTGGTGAGGAATATCTATTTTATGCTCCCGGCAAAGTTGAT
>CAYNVK010000145.1:0-7741 GCA_964400395.1 uncultured Lentimicrobiaceae bacterium
CTGAGGTGGTCAGGCAAAATACTTTCGAAGGGTCAAGCTGGTTCAGGATGTCAGGGGGTGTCATATTCATGATGATGGGGACATTGGCGGCAAACCACCCCTTGTATGCCAGGTAAATACTGATAGGTGTTTTAAAGGTTCGCGAAACGCCCAGCAGCACAATATCGGCTTCGTTCAGGCTTTCGGTGCGTTGGCCATCGTCGTGGTTAAAGGCAAACTGCATGGCATCAATACGCTGAAAATAGTCCTTATTCAGCTTGTTGTACAGGCCAGGCTGCTGCGAGGGCTCATGTATAAACTGGCTCGACAGTCTGCTAAGCAATGGCCCCATCAGGTCAATGGTCTCCACGTTTTTTTTATGACTTTCGCGGATGATGTGTTCACGCAGCGAATCTGTTACCAGCGTATGCACAATCAGCGCTCCGCAGGTCTGTGCCCTGGCCACAATATCTACCAGTTCTGCCGGGCTGTTGATGTCGGGAAAAACAGCTACATCAATTTCAGTGCCAGGGAACTGTGTGAGCGCTGCATTCAAAGCCTGGCGGGCCGTACGGCCTGTTCCATCGGAAACTACAAATACCTGGTACATATGCCTTATTTTTTAATCACTATTGTCCGGTTAAATTTTATTTCGTCCCTAACGGGACTTTGTTCAATTTTCTATCTTGTTTTCTACCAATATGTTGTCCCTAACGGGACAGCCCCGTTAGGGGCGAAATATTGGTAGAATAAGAAACAACCCCCAGTGCTGTATAGTCCCGTAGGGACGAAATATATCAAGCATTGCAGCGTTTTCTGTTTAATTTTGCCGGACAACAATGTTTTTTAAAAGTAAAAACTAAGATGTACTGAACTGTAAATCCAAAGTTAGGGTATAGTATCGGAATTGCTGCTCAGCAAGCAACAAAAAATGTGTAAGCTGAATTTCAAACAAACAGATACATCAATAGTTCAGGAAAGGGGAGTAGCTCAATGGTCAGCCGCTGAGCGTTTCCGCTGCTGTATGTTGCGGAAGTAAACCACGGCACGGGCAAGTATAAAAATCAATACAAATACAAATATGATGGTTGCTCCCGAAGGTATATTCCAGTAATACGATAAAAACAAACCGATGATGCTCCCGGCAAAACTGATGATCATCGAAAGGATAATGATTTTTTTCAGATCGTTTACAAAAAGGTTGGCAGTGCTTTGTGGGATGGTGAGGTACGAAATTACCAGGATAATACCGGCAACCCGGATGTTGATTACAATTACCAGGGCTACCAGGGTAAGCATAAGGTAATTAAAAGTCTCAACCGGTGCATTGTGCGATCGGGCATACTCCTCGTCGAACGATATGAAAAGAATGGTGCGGTAAAACAATAAAAAAGTCAGCACCGTTATGGTTGCCAGCGCACCCATAAATGCCAGGTCGGCGGGCGTTACCGTAAGTATACTCCCGAACAGGTACGACATCAGGTTTGGTGCATAGCCGGGCGTGAGATAAATAAAGATGATACCCACCGCCATTCCGAACGACCACAGTATACCAATGGCTGAATCTTCGCGTATATCGGTTTGTTTGGATACCAGCCTGGTACCGAATGCCGATAAAATGCTGAAAATGGCGGCGCCCAGTATCGGGTTCAACCCCAGGAAATACCCCAGCCCGATACCGCCAAACGATGCATGCGTAATGCCACCGCTGATAAAAACCATACGGCGGGCCACAATATATGCGCCGATAATTCCACAGGTGATGCTGGCCAGAAAAGCCGCCTGCACGGCATGAGCTACAAAATCGTATGTGAGTATACCGGTCATCTTAGTCGTGCTGGTGAATATGTGGATGAATATGATCATGCTCGTGCTCGTGGCTGTGATCATGCTTTTGAAGCACGGTATGTGGTACATCCCCATGGGTAATAATCTGAAGCGGGCAGTTGTACCCGGCAAGCTGTTCCTCGGTAATAATGTTCGAAGGATGGTAATGCAGGTAGGTGTTTACGCAGGCAATGGTTTTTACAAAATAAGAGATGGTTCCCACATCGTGCGAAATGATCATGATTGCCATTTTCTGGTTAAACTGCTGCAGCAGCTCATACATTTCGTGCTCAAAGCGATTGTCGACAAACGTATTCGGCTCATCAAGGATCAATAGCCTGGGCGAGGAAATTAATGCCCTGCATATCAGCACACGCTGCAATTGTCCGCCCGAAAGCTCCGAGGCCGTGCGTTTCGCCAGGTGGCTGATGCCCATTTGCGCGAGCAGGTCAATGGCCAGTTGCTTATCCCTGGTATTATACCTGCTCAATCCCTTGCCTGCCGACATCAGCCCCGAAAGCACGATATCCTGTACCGTGATCGGGAATTTCCGGTCGATGTGCGATTGCTGCGGCAGGTAGCCGATAAAACTGCCTTCCTGGTTATCAAATCTTTCAATGGTACCCGAAAATGGTTTTATCAGCCCCAGTATTAACTTGATCAAGGTAGTTTTACCACCTCCGTTCGGGCCGATTACACCTATAAAATCCTGATCCGAAACCGTAATGGAAACATCGCGCAGCACTATGCCATTGTCGTAGCCGGCAGTAACATTGTTCAGTTTTATCAGTTCGCTCATAAATCCGGTTTATAATCAGTTTTCGGCAATTAGTTGTGAAAGCAGTACCATGTTGGCCGGCCAGTTTTCGGCCATCGGATCAAAAACCACTACTTTCCCGTTTATTTCGCGGGCAATAGCTTCGGCATTGCGGGTATCAAATTCTTTTGATATAAACACGGACCTGATGCCTTTTTCCTTGGCTATTTTTACCAGTTCGGCCATATAGGCAGGCGATGGTTCCTTGCCATCCTGCTCAATGCTGATCTGCGTTAAGTCGTAATCCCTTGCAAAATAGGCAAGTGCAGGGTGAAAGATGAGTATTGCTTTTCCTTTGTGGTTCGCCAGCTTTTCGCGGATTTTTGCATCAACTGAGTCGGCAGTGCGATAAAAGTTATCGAGGTTGCGTTTATAAAACGAAGCATTTGCTGTATCGGCGGCTGACAAAGCCTTGCAAATATTGTCAGCCTGTATTTTCATGCAGGCTACCGAGAGCCAGGTATGCGGATCGAATCCATGGCTCAACGCCTTGCTGTCTTTTTCACTTTCGTGATCATGCGCATGCCCGCTGATCAGGGATATGCCTTCACTGGTATTCACTATTTTCATGGCAGGGTTCGATGCACTGAACCTGTCGAGCCAGCTTAATTCAAAGTCAAGCGCACCTAAGGCCAGGTAAAGAGCTGAAGACGAAATTTTCTCCATATCGCGCGGTGCAGGCTCATAGGTTTCGTGGTTCGAACCGGGTGGGAGCATTACCAGTATATCGGATTTATCGCCGGCAATACTCTGTACCAGGTATTTTTGGGGAATGATGCTGACCGTGAGCTGCAGTTTTTCGGTGCCGTTTTTTTTATCCTGGCAGGCAACCAATGCCAGCAGGGGCAACAGGATAAATATCGAAACAAAGTATCTGAACATATTGCAAAAGTACAAATAATGATGCATCCCATGAAATTCAATTTCGGTTTCAGCATCGGCAACCGTGGTCAGCATTTTAAAGGGATTAGCAGTTTAACCCGTGCTTCATCCTGCTGACCTGCTGGTTTCCTGTAACCTGTATCCGGATTTTTCGTCAAACCATCAATAAAACAAACCACGATGGACACCTCCGAATTTAAAGTTAAAAGCGAAGACCTGATTCGTAAAATACGCGAACTGATTGAAGAAGGCAATGTGAACCGCATCATCATTAAGGATGGTGCCGGCAAAGTTTACCTCGAAATACCTGTAACCATTGGCGTAATCGGGGTTGTAATTGCTCCGGTGCTGGCTGCTGTTGGTGCCCTGGCTGCCTGGGCTGCCGATTTTACCGTTGAAGTGATCCGCAAGGATCAGTGATTTACAGGCCCGATTTTCCCCTCGATGGAGGCAATTTTTTGCTGCATGCGCCCGGTGTTGCCATCGCGTATATCGAAGGTAACTGTACAATACACCCGGCTGCAGTCGTCCTTTAGCAGGTCGTAAGCCCTGGCAACCACAGCCTGGGCTTCTCCGAGCGTTTCCGTTTCAACGATGGTGCCCATAGCGCTGAGTTGGTAAGTAAGCCCGCTTTCGCGGATCATGGCTATTACCCGGCTTACATAAACGCTGGCACTGGCTCCCTTATCGGTAGGGAATATGGCAAACTGCATCAGGACTGACATGGTGTTTTGGTTTTAATTTTTTAAAGGGTTGATGTGATTAGTGCTTAGTGCTTGGTGCTATGTGCTTAGTGCTTAGTGCTTAGTGCTATGTGCTTAGTGCTTGGTGCTGAGTGCTAAGTGCTGAGTGCTGAGTGCTAAGTGTTAAGTGTTTTGTGCTTAGTGCTATGTGCTTAGTGCTTGGTGCTGAGTGCTGAGTGCTGAGTGTTTTGTGCTCAGTGCTATGTGCTATGTGCTTAGTGCTTGGTGCTGAGTGCTAAGTGCTTTGTGCTTAGTGCCAAGTGCTCAGTGTATATGACTTGCAAATCGTAAATCGTACATCCGCAATCGGCAATCAAACATCAAACATCAAACATCAAACATCCCACATCCCACATCCCACATCCCACATCTCAGCCATTCCAGATTTCCCACGATTTTTCAGCCTGCAGTTCCAGCATCCGCAATCCATTCGTAACGTCGGCCCCTGCTGCCAGGCCTTTTTTCATAAACAAGGTTTCGGTTGGATTATACACCAGGTCGTACAACACATGCCCTGGCGATACATACTGGTAAGGGATTTCGGGGCAGGTATCCGTATTGGGATACATGCCTGCCGGCGATGTGTTTATAATGAGCTGGTGTTCGGATACTATTTCCCGACTGAGTTGCTGGTAGCTCAATATGCTGCTTTCGCCGGCATTACGCGATACCATCGAAAACGTGATGCCAAGTTGTTGCAACGTATAACATACTGCTTTCGCGGCACCCCCGGTTCCGAGTACCAGCGCCCTTTTATGGCGCGGTTTCAGGAAAGCAAGCAGCGATTCGCTGAATCCATAAATATCGGTATTATACCCGGTAAGTTTTGCGTCTAGCCCGCTGCGTTCAATTTTTACACAGTTTACGGCACCCACGGCTTCCGCTTCCGCCGAAAGCTGGTGCAGGTAAGGCAAAACTGCAATTTTATAAGGAATGGTAACATTAAAACCAAGCAGCCCGGGATTTGAGGCTAACAGGTCTTTGACTTCCGAAATGTCAGGGATCGGGAAAAGCCGGTAGTCGCTGTCAACGATATTTTCAACCGCGAACTTCCTGGCAAAATATGCTGCCGAAAAAGAATGCGAAAGCGGGTAGCCGATCAGTCCGTACAACCGCATATCAGCTGGCCGAAGGTTTCTTGGTTAGGTTGAGGTAAATTTTGTAGGCATAATACAGGAAAGCAAGCCCGAGTATGGCCACAACCACGATATCGATGGTATGGCTGTATTTCATTACTTCGGCCCAGTTTTCCTTCAGTTTAAATCCTACATAGGCCAGGAACGAATTCCACAGCCCGGCGCCCAGGGTGGTATAAATAATAAATTTTCCCAGTTTCATTTTACCCAAACCAGCCGGTATACTGATCAGGTGGCGGATTACAGGTACAAACCGGGCAATAAATATGGTGAGCTCGCCACGTTTGGCAAAGAATTTTTCGGTGAGTTCGAGGTCGTGTACGTCGAGCAGGAGGAATTTCCCAAATCGTTTAATAAATGGCTTCCCGCCATAAAAACCCATGGCATACGATACCAATGAGCCTACAATGCTGCCCAGTGTGCTGGCAATGATTACTCCGGTAAAGGTAAACTGTCCGTCAACAATTAAAAACCCGGCGAAAGGCATCACGGCTTCGCTTGGCACCGGGAAAACCATGCTTTCGAGTACCATCAGTAAAAAGATACCCGGGTAGGACGTTGCCGAAATAAAGGCAACTGCTGTATTTGCAATCCATTGCGTAATTCCCATTGTTTTAGGTGTTAGTGTGGTAAGTGGGTGTACAATTATGATATTTTTACTTTTCCTTGTTTTTATACGATTCAATCACTGCCAGAATCTCAACTGAATTCCTGATATTTTCCGAATATTCCAGTAATTGGGTATGTGCTTCGAAATCCTGTGTTAAGGCTATGAAAAGTTCGAGTATGGCTTCGCGGTGTTTGCCCGATTCGTACAAATAGGCCACCCGCCTGTAGGTGAGTGAACTGTTATCGCCCTGGTAGTAAAGCCCATCTTCCAGAATTTCGAGGGCCTTCAGGTAATCTTTTTTGATATCGGCATAAAAATCGGAATAATCGAGCCATATCTCGGCATGGTAGGGTTCCAGTTCGCTGGCTTTTTCGTATGCAAGCGCAGCTTCGTCGGTCATTCCGAGTGTAAGCTGGGTTTCGGCCAATGCGATATAATATTCGGCATTGTCCGCTTCCAGTTTAATGGCTTGTTCCATATGCGACAGCGCTTCGCGGTATTGTTCCAGTTCAACATAACAAAGTCCTATCCCCATCCAGGCATCCGAAAAATGCCGTTCAATGCTGATCGATTTGCGATAGAACTCTATAGCCAGCTCGTATTTTTCGAGGCTTGCATAACAATCGCCGATGTAATACTGTGTCATGGCATCGGGCTTTTCGAGCTCGAAGGTTTGTTTGTATACCTTAATAGCATCAAGGTACATCTCCATCTGTTCGTAGCACTGGGCTTTGCTGAAATAGGCCGGCGTAAATGTGGGGTCTATGGCAATGGCATAATCCAGCGCATCAATGGCTTTTTCGTAGAGTTCGATAGTGCTGTAGGCAATACCCAGGTTGTACCATGCCACCAGTGAGTAAGGCCTGCTGTTGATTTCCTGGTTGAAGAATTCAATAGCCTCATCGCTCATCTGGCCCATTTCGTAACAATATCCTATTTCGTAAAGCAGGCTTTCGTTTTCCTTGTTGATGCGGATGGCTTTTTTCAGGTGATCGGCAGCTTTTTTATAATCCCTCAGGTTCTGGTATTCGAAGGCAATGCTGGTATGTATTTCATCCTGGTCCTCGTCAACATGGGCCAGCGATTTCAGGTATTCCTTAATGGCATCGGCATGCCTGTGCATGGTGCTGTACACCGTGGCACGGGTAAGCGAAATATCGGGATTGTGCGGATCAACTGCATCCAGGCTGTTCAACCGGGCCAGCGCCTTTTCGGGTTCGCCGTTGTTAAGGAAATATTGGGCCTTAAACACCTGGAAACTGACCTCTGCCGGGAATTGCTCAATAGCAAAATCAATAGCCTGTTGCGCCTTGACCAAATCCGATTCACTGAAATAATAGTAGATGATATCTTCCAACTCCCCACTATCGAAAAAGGAATATCCACCTTCCCCCGCAACGCTTTCGAAGCGTTCGAGCAGTTCGCGCAGGTATTCTTGATCTTCTTCGTAATTATCCATTGTAATGTATTCAATTTTTTTTGATGCTGCAAAGGTAATAATTTTTAGAATAAGGGTTTCGGGTTACGGTTTCTGATTTCTCATTTCTGATTGGTGAAGACGGAAGACCGAAGACGGAAGATGGAAGATGGAACCTGGAACTTTGGATTGCGGATTTCTGGTTTCCCGCTTCTTCACACTAATTAATTACAATCTGCAATCCGCAATCCGAAATCCAATATCCGAAATCATACATCCCAGATCCGCAATCCGCAATCCCTGCCAGCTATCGCCATCAGGCAATCCGCA
>CAYNVK010000146.1:0-7736 GCA_964400395.1 uncultured Lentimicrobiaceae bacterium
TGGTAAACAATTTTAATTTTAGTTTAAAAATCAATTTACAAATTCGAAATATAAGTATTACATTTGTGATAATTTTATAAAAGGTAGTTTACAAATGAAAGACCGTATCACTTTACTTATAAAAGCAAAGAACCTGACGGCAGCTCAGTTTGCTGATGAGATAGGAGTTCAGAAATCGAGTATTTCGCATATACTCTCAGGAAGGAATAATGCAAGTCTGGATTTTATTCAGAAAATCCTTGTTTCGTATCCGGATGTAAATATGGAATGGCTCATGTTCGGAAAAGGTCCGATTTTTAAAAGTGCGGAAACAAGTCCGAATCATAACAACGACGGAAGGTTCAGCACAATTCAGCCACAGGTTTCAGCCTCTGTGGATCTGTTTTCCGAATTGATGCCGGCAAAGGGTATTGAATTTGCCCGGGAAAATGAGTTAAATGCTGAAACTGTTCCGGAAGAAAAAAGTGAGCAGATTGAAAAAGAAATTCCGGTAATGAACCCTGGTGAGGAGAGCAGAACCGGAATTATTATTACGCCCGAAATACAACCGGAATCAAAACCGGTTCAACCTGGGCCAAAACAAAATGCTACCAAAACAATACTGAAGATCGTAGAATTTTATTCTGACAATACTTACAGGGAATTTTATCCCGAATGATTAATGCCTGTCGAAATGTGAGAAAAAGAAGCTGGCTTCGATCTGCGCATTTTCGTCGCTATCGGAACCATGAACAGCATTACGTTCAATTGAGGAAGCAAACATCTTACGGATAGTGCCTTCGGCTGCATCAGCCGGGTTGGTCGAGCCAATCAGTTTACGAAAATCTTCAACTGCATTTTCTTTTTCAAGTATGGAAGCAATAATCGGTCCTGAGGTCATGAATTTTACAAGTCCATTAAAAAATGGTCTTTCCTTATGGATAGCATAAAAAGCTTCTGCATCTTCTGTCTTCAGGTGTTCGAGACGCAAAGCCTTAATTTTAAATCCGCTTTCGGTAATTTTCTGAATGATTGAACCTGCATTTCCAGCGGCAAATGCATCTGGCTTAATCATTGTAAAGGTTATATTTCCAGTCATTATAAAGATTATTGAATTAGGCGGCAAAGTTAAGTTTAATATCAACAGATTATTCCATTATAAAACTAAAAATGGTAAATTTGCGCATTAATTCATCAATTTAATAATTGAAACTTGAGCATATCAGAATCTTCAATCACCTACCTGAAAAAGCTTTTTAGTGAAAAGTCGGATGTGCTTATTACCACCCATTATAATCCTGATGGTGATGCAATAGGTTCGTCGCTTGCGTTGTACCATTTCCTGTTAAGCCAGGGTATTCAATCACGGGTATTGATTCCCAACGAACTACCCTCATTTTTACAATGGATGCCCGGAGTGGACCAGGCCATCATTTTTTCAAAAGATCAGGCATTAGGCAAACAATTGCTGGCTTCGGCCGACCTGATTTTTTGTATGGACTACAATGGCCTGAACAGGGTGAAACTTTTTACCGAAGAACTCAAGGCTTCTAATGCTACCAGGGTACTTATTGATCACCATATACAACCCGAAAATGAATTCGATCTCCAGTTTTCAATCACTGCAGTATCGTCGACATCAGAACTTTTATTCCAGATTTTAGAAGAATCAGGATATGGATCGGCAGTAAACCGTGAAATGGCTGAATGTTTCTTCGTTGGAATAATGACTGATACGGGTTCATTCAGTTTTGCCTGTAACCGTCCCGAAACATTCGAGATAGCCGCCAAACTGATTAAAACGGGTATGGATGTGGAACGGGTTCACCGGATGGTGTATGACACCTATTCGGAGAGCCGCATGCGCTTGTTAGGCCATTGCCTGGGCGCAAACATGAAAGTGCTTCCTGAATTTGCAACCGCCTATATCTGGCTCAGTAAAGCAG
This sequence comes from uncultured Lentimicrobiaceae bacterium, assembly GCA_964400395.1. Taxonomy (GTDB): domain Bacteria; phylum Bacteroidota; class Bacteroidia; order Bacteroidales; family UBA4417; genus UBA4417. The sequence continues at coordinate 1,926 of CAYNVK010000146.1, forward strand.
ATCTCGATCAGTTCGAGTACCAGCAAGGTGATACCGAAGGCGTAGTGAACTATGCACTCAGTATACAGAACGTGGCTGTTGCTGCACTTTTTACCGAAAGAGATGATCGCATCAGGGTTTCGCTCCGGAGCAAAGGCGAATTTTCGGTAAATGAATTTGCACGTGCACATTTTAACGGGGGAGGACACCGCAACGCTGCAGGTGGTGATATTTTTATGAATATGACTGATGCACTGGCTTGGTTCGAATCCTTATTACCGGCTTATAGTGCTGAAATTCAGAAATCACTGGCCAATTACAAATAATGGGAAATATGATTCGCGGGATCCGTATTCTGTTCATTTTTAGTTCACTTTTCGGGCTGATCTCCTGCCATCATAAAAATGAAGTCGTTGTCAATCCCCCGTTAACCCAGGATCAGGTGACTGAAAAATTGCTTGCCGCCAACAAAGCAACCATAGAATTTGAAAATTCGCAGATTGATAAAATGATTGATTCGCTGCACTGGGATATGCAAAAAACATCCACAGGTTTGCGCTACCAGGTACTCGAAGCAGGCAACGGTACCAAAGCCACCACCGGCAAAATTGCCCGGTTCGAATATGAAGTAAAGCTTTTTTCGGGCGAAATGGTATATACCTCAGACAAAACTGGTCCGAAAGAATTTAAGATCGGAAGTGGCGGGGTTGAAAGCGGCCTTGAAGAAGGTATGCTTTTGCTTCGTACCGGTGATAAGGCGAGGTTAATCATTCCTTCGTACCTGGCCCACGGTTTGTCGGGCGACCAGGATAAAATACCTCCAAAGGCTACCCTCATTTACACTTTAAAACTCATTGAATTAAAATAATTTTAAACTGTTAACTTAAACTGAAACACTAAAACTAAAATGAAAATCAGAACAATTATCACCCTGGGAGCTGTAATCGCTACACTGATGATTACATCGTGCTCAAAATACCCCGGATTTAAGAAATCGGACAGTGGTATTTATTACAAGTTTTACGACAAAAGCGATGACACCCTGAAAGCAAAAGAAGGTACAATTCTTACGATGAGCCTCAAATACAGGTTAAAAATTGCGGGTAAAGACTCTGTGATATTCAATTCATCACAATCGCCACGGCCATTCGAAATTGACCAGCGCAAACCTGAGTTTAAAGGCGACATCTTCGAAGCTTTCAGCATGTTACATAAGGTGACAGCGCTACGTTTATCGTAAATGCCAAAGATTTCTTCTTCAAAACGGCTAAATTCCCGCAATTACCCGAAGGTGTCGACAGCACTACACCAATGTACTTCGATGTAAGGCTGCTGAATGTTGAAACCCTCGAAGCCCGCCAGAAAGCTGAAGCAGCAAAAGCTGAAAAATTTAAAAAAGAAGAGCCAGGCAAAATTGCAGCTTACGTTGCAAAAAATAAAGTAACTGTTGCTCCGTCAGCCAGCGGCGTATATGTAATTACACAAAATCCCGGAGCCGGACGCTCAATTCAGAAGGACGACTTTGTTTCCATCAATCTCATCGTTTCGTCAATTGAAGGTAAAAAAATCTTTTCGAGCATCGAAAGGGGCAAGCCAATTACATTCCAATATGGTCAGCCTTTTGATACCAAAGGATTTGAAGAAGCAGTGGCTACCATGAAAAAAGGAACCAAGGCAACTGTTGTTGTTCCCTCATCCATGGGTTTTGGTGCCAATGGTAAAAAAGATATGAGCGGTCAGGATATCATTTCGCCCTATTCACCTATTGTTTACGAAATTGAAGTTGTTGATCTGAAGACCAAGGCTGAAAATGAAAAAGCAATGAAAGATGCTGAAGCCAAAGCCAAGAAAGATGCTGCCGAAGCCCAGGCCAAAGAACCGGGACTGATCCAGCAATATCTGAAAGACAATAAGATTACTGCAAAACCAACAGCATCAGGACTTTATTATGTTGAAAAAGTAAAAGGAAATGGTGCCAAAGCCGCTAAAGGTAAAAAGGTTAAAGTTCACTATACCGGCAAACTTTTCAATGGCAAAGTATTTGATTCGTCGTTAACCCGTAAACCTGCTGAACCATTGGAATTTACATTAGGCCAGGGCCAGGTTATTGCTGGTTGGGACGAAGGTATTTCCCTGATGAATGCCGGCGGCAAAGCTACTTTGATAATTCCTTCGAAACTGGCCTATGGCGAACGTGGAGCAGGCAACGATATCCCGGCTAATTCACCATTGGTATTTGACGTTGAACTTATCAGCGTTAGCGATAAATAAAATCTGCTTATAGATTTCAGAATGAGGTATCCGTTAAGGTTACCTCATTTTTTTTTGCGTTCAGCTACAAAATGTGGGTTCAGTAAAGAGGGCTTGTTATATACAAGAGGCTGTCCGGATTCAACCTGTAATATAGTGCACCCTGCAAATAAAGCAACAGCATGTCCTGCAGCAGTATCCCATTCCATGGTTGGTCCAAATCGGGGATAAATATCGGCGCCACCTTCGGCCAGTGTGCAGAATTTTAATGAGCTGCCACGCGACACAAAAGCTAAGTCGGGATATAATTTCTTTAAATCATTGATAAAAGACTCTGTTTCGGCATTCATATGCGACCGACTGCCCAGCACCAGGTAGCTATCGTTGCCGGTAATGCAGGGCAGGTGTTCGGCAAGCGTTTTTAACCGATCAAAATTTTTGAAGTCATCAACACCTAAATTGCCGGTATTCAGCCTGAAAGAACCACTTTCGCTACCCCAAAACATGATGCCGGGAACAGGAGCGTACACCACGCCAAAAACGGGTTGTTGGTTATAAATCAAAGCAATGTTAACGGTGAAGTCGCCATTTTTTTTGATGAACTCTTTTGTGCCGTCGAGCGGATCAACCAACCAGTATTGGTTCCAGTTTTTACGGGTTTCGTAACTTATTTCCGACCCTTCCTCGCTCAGTATCGGGATGCCGGAAGCGGCGAGGCTTTCGGATATGATTGCATGTGCACGCTTGTCGGCAATAGTAAGCGGGCTGTTATCCGCTTTCAGTTCATAATCAAAAGGCTGGTGATAGATTTGAAGGATTTCGCATCCTGCTACATAGGCAGCTTGTAAAGCAGTAGCTATGTGATGATCGGGAATTTTCATTTATCGGTTCTTTTTCTTTTTATCCATAATATCTTTATAACCCAGCATTTCGTCGCGTAAGCGGGCAGCTTCAATAAAATCGAGCTCTTTAGCAGCTTTTTCCATTGCTTTCCGTGCCTGATCGTAAAGTTTCTTCAGTTGGTCATCACCCAGGTAAAGGGTAACCGGATCGGCAGCTGTATTTACAAATTCCTTTTCAACATATGCCTTAGGGTCGGTTTTAAATTCAATATTACCGGTCAGGCTCGACGACTCAATGCTCCTGGTAATTTGGGTAGGAGTGATGTTATGTTTGGTATTGTAATCAATCTGTATGGCTCTTTTGCGATTGGTTTCGTCCATGGTACGTTGCATGGAATCCGTAATTTTATCCGCATAAAAAATAACCTTGCTGTTCACATTGCGGGCAGCACGACCTGCAGTTTGTGTCAACGATTTCTCCGAACGCAGAAAGCCTTCCTTATCAGCATCGAGTATTGCCACCAGCGATACTTCGGGCAAATCGAGCCCTTCGCGCAGCAGGTTAACACCTATCAGTACGTCAATTGAGCCCATCCGCAGGTCTTTGAGTATCTCAACCCTTTCGAGGGTATCTACTTCGGAATGAATATATTTGCACTTGATGCCAAGCCGGAGCATATATTTCGAAAGTTCTTCGGCCATGCGCTTGGTAAGTGTTGTAACGAGAATTCGTTCATTTTTTACGGTCCGGAGCTCAATTTCATTCAGCAGATCGTCGATCTGGTTCAGGCTGGGTTTAACTTCAATCTGCGGGTCGAGCAGCCCGGTCGGACGAATAAGTTGCTCAACCACAACTCCGCGCGACTGGTTAAGTTCATAATCCGATGGCGTGGCCGAAACATAAATTACCTGGGTTAACAGGGATTCAAATTCCTCGAACTTCAGCGGACGGTTATCAAGCGCCGAAGGCAACCTGAAACCATATTCAACCAGGTTCTGCTTTCGCGAACGATCGCCTCCGTACATAGCCCTGATTTGCGGAACGGTAGCATGGCTTTCGTCAATAACCATCAGGAAATCAGGCGGAAAAAAGTCAATCAGGCAGAATGGTCTGGCGCCGGTTGAGCGACCGTCGAAATACCGGCTATAATTCTCAATACCCGAACAATAGCCAAGTTCGCGCATCATTTCAATATCATAAGTCACCCTTTCCTCGAGCCTTTTAGCTTCGAGCGGGCGCCCGATCTCATTAAAATATTCAACCTGTTTTACCATATCAGCCTGTATCTCCCAAATGGCCTCTTTCATCTTTTCCTTCGAGGTAACAAATATATTGGCCGGGAAAATGGTAATATCCGTATGTGATTCAATGGTAATACCATTTACAGCGTCAAATGAAGCCAGACTTTCAATTTCGTCGCCAAAGAAAATAATCCGGTATGCAATATCGGCTGAAGCCGGGAAAACATCAACCGTATCGCCTTTTACCCTGAATTTACCCCTGGTAAGGTCGAATTCGTTGCGCGAATACAAGCTCTCGACCAGTGCATTTAACAACTTATTCCGGCTGATTTTATCGCCAACGCGAATGTTTATGACTTTGCTGTTGAAATCATCGGGGTTTCCGATACCGTAAATACACGAAACAGAAGCCACAACAATTACATCGCGCCGGCCCGACAGCAAGGCCGAAGTGGCACTGAGCCTGAGCTTTTCTATTTCTTCATTGATGGAAAGATCTTTTTCTATATACGTATTTGTAACCGGAATAAAGGCCTCAGGCTGGTAGTAATCGTAGTACGAAATGAAGAACTCAACTGCATTGTCGGGGAAAAACTGCTTGAACTCGCCATACAACTGGGCTGCAAGCGTTTTGTTGTGGCTTAGTACCAGCGTGGGCCGCTGCACTTCCTGTACAAGATTTGCTATTGAAAACGTTTTACCCGAACCAGTAACTCCCAGCAATACCTGTGCCTGGTCACCACGCTCAATGCCTTCTTTGAGCTGCCTGATGGCCTCAGGTTGATCGCCGGTAGGTACGTATTCGGAAGTAAGATTGAATTTCATTGTTAATAAACTTGGGTTTTAAGGCTGATATACATGAAACCAGTACATAAACACCTGGCAGTTAATGCATGCAGAAATTATTCGTGTAAATTAAACCTGGCATAAACCGGGAAGTGATCGGAATAATCTTTTTCAATGGTTTTGTAATCAATACACTTCATGCTTTTCGAATGAAAAATATAATCAATCCGAAGCAATGGAATCATATTGGTATGAGTTTGCCCCAATCCCTGACCTGCATTTACAAAGGCATCATCCAGTTCATTATTAATCTGCCTGTAGCTGTACGATACCGGTGTATCGTTGAAGTCGCCGCAGAAAATTACCGGGTATGGTGACGTCTTAATATATCCGGCTACTTTTTCAATCTGCGATGCCCGTTTGATATAGGCGAATTTCATTTTCGAAAGAATGGACCAGGATCCTTTTTTTAACTTGTCGTTGTTGGATGGGGTAGTGGTAATTTCACTCACAAAATTATAGTCTTCCTTGCCAAATTTAATGGATTCGAGGTGTAAGTTCAGTACACGTATGGTATCTTTCCCGATTTTTACATCACACGACTGGCAGAAATTTACTTTGCTGTTGGCAAATACCAGCTTTTTAGTACCCACAATCGGGTATTTGCTGAAAATGGCCAGGCCATAAGGCAAACCAACATTATCCTTATTAA
>CAYNVK010000147.1:0-7707 GCA_964400395.1 uncultured Lentimicrobiaceae bacterium
GCGGACAATAGATTTTTAATTGCGCCTGCCTGACTGCGTAAGCAGGCAGGGATTGCGGAGTGTCGATTGCGGATTGTGGAATGTGGATTGCGGAGTGTCGATTGCGCTTGCCTGACTGCGCTAGCTGGCAGGGATTGCGGATTGGATCATTCTATAAAAACTTCCGGTAACATGAAGAAAACACTGGCACTTTTATTTTTGGTTTGCACCTTGTTTGCTGCTGGTTGTGAGAAGAACGAAAAATATGATTCAACAGGCACCATTACAGCCGCGGATATGGCTTTATGCGCCTGCTGCGGCGGATATTTTATCAAAATAAATGAAGAACTGTATCGCTTTGAGAAAACTGACATACCTTTGGGATTCACGTTCAGTGACGAACAACTACCCTTACAAGTTGAACTCAACTGGAAATTAAAAGCCGATGCATGCACAGGTTTCCGATGGATATCAATTTCTAAAATAAAACGTAATCAATGAAAATTATTAAACACAAATTCCTTTCGGGCTATAATGTAATACTCACAGCACTGATGGCTCTGCTGGGCTTCGCAACATCGTGCGAACCTATTGGTGGCGCCGAATACGGGGTTCCGCATGCCAGGTTTATTGTAAAAGGCAAAATAGTATCAGCCGAAGGAAACGCGCCTGTACCAAACATCAAAGTCAGGATGCAGCAGGATACCAATATTAGGTATTATGATTCGGCATACAGCGAAAGCAATGGAAACTACCAGGTTGACATCGTCGATTTCCCGGAATCGCAAACATATAAAATTGAATTTATTGATACTGACGGATCGGCCAATGGAGATTTTCAGACGCTGGATACGGTAGTTGAATTTAAAGAACCGAAGTTTACCGGCGGCAGTGGAAACTGGGACGAAGGAGAAACCCAGAAAATTTTTAACGTTGCACTGAAACCCAAAAAATGAGTGTTTCGGATATTGCTTTCAGAAAAAAGCTGGCGCTGGAACTTCATGCCTATTTCAAGCGGAATACCACCAAAATTCATTCGCTCAATTATATATTTTGGGAAAGCACCTTGCGTTGCAACCTAGCCTGCCGGCACTGTGGCAGCGATTGTAAAAAAGATGCTGAAGCCGCTGATATGCCTGTGCAGGATTTCATCCGGGCCATTGACCAAATAAAGCCTGCTGTTGATCCCAATAATACCATGATTGTATTTACCGGGGGCGAGCCTTTATTGAGGAATGACCTGGAAATTGCCGGAAAAGCGCTTTATGAAAGAGGATTTCCTTGGGGGATTGTTACAAACGGGCTCTTACTCAGTAAAAGACGTCTCGATTCGCTGATGGATGCGGGTATCAGGGCTGTTACCGTAAGCCTCGACGGACTACAGAGCGCGCATAACTGGCTGAGAGGAAACCCGAAAAGCTTCGAAAAGGCTTTTTCTGCCATCAAATTGCTAAGCCAATTCCCTGAAATCAAATTTGACGTGGTAAGCTGTGTTAACCAGGTAAATTATCCGGAACTGGAACAACTGCGGGATTTACTGATTTCAAGCGGGATTAAAAACTGGCGCATCTTTACCATATTTCCCACTGGACGGGCAGCCGGAGATGAAAAGCTACAGCTCACTGCAGCAGACTTTAAAGGACTTTTCGATTTTATTAAACAGACCCGGACAGAGGGAAAAATAAAACTTGATTATGGCTGCGAAGGTTACCTCGGGAATTATGAAGGCCAGGTGCGCGACCAGTTTTTCTTTTGCCGGGCAGGTATAAATATTGCATCGGTGCTGGCTGATGGATCGATATCGGCATGCCCTAACCTGCGCGAAAATTTCATACAGGGCAATATCTACAAGGATAATTTTGCCGAAGTTTGGGAAAACAGGTATCAGGCATATCGTAACCGGAACTGGACCCGTACGGGCCTTTGTGCTGATTGCGATTCGTATAAATATTGCGAAGGCAACGGGCTTCATCTGCGCAACGAAAAAACCGGCGAACTCTTGTTTTGCCACCTGAATAAAATAAAAGAAGGCGAGAATAATCAAGGCTGTGAATCATGCGGAAAAGGCTGACACGCGCATCGCTTTGACTACTTTTGACATACACCAACTCAGGAAGTTTGCATTTAACAGGTTTACAAAATGAAAATTCTATCCTCCACGCTACTTTTTGCTGCAATCCTGGTCCTGGCTGTATCCTGCAGCAAAGAGCCCACCAATATCGCATCCGGATGCGACTACTTTCCCTTGCAGGTTCAGAATAGCTGGGAATTTGAAAACAGTCAAAAAACAACAATTATAGCAACAAAGGTAATTGACCAGAAGACCTATTTTGTATTTGCAAGAAGCACAGACACCTCGTATTACCGCAAGCAAAACAATAAGGTTTATTTCCGCAGTGCTTATGAACCGGAGGCACTAATCTTTGATCTGAATGCCGCTGAACACCAAAGCTGGCATCAAAATTCGTGGAAGGTTACCCTGACATCCAAGCACGACACCATTGTAATAAACCATGCCAAAATCCCGAACTGTTACTGCTTTTTCTTTGATATTCCCGGAGCGGTAGATGATGAACATGCAATATGGCTTGCTCCGGGTATAGGTTTTATAAGGAAAAGTTGTGGCTTCTGTCCCTACCCTATCGATAATCTCAGGAGTGCACTCATAAACCATATAGGCATCACTTTTCCATGATGTAACAATAGTAATCTTAAAATAAGTGGTATAATTTCAGAGGGTGCCGCTTTCAATCATAAGCACTATACGCTCAATATCGGCATCTTCACCCAGCGGATCGTACCGGGCTTTCAGGTCGTAACCAAACAAACGTGCAAACGACTGGTAAAAAAACGCCCTGAAATTCCCCCTGAAATCTTTTACAATTTCATAGGAGCTGTTGCTGGTTTCGCGGTCAATTAATTTGAGCAGAATTTTACCCTGGGTAAAGGTTAAATCGCGTAACTCCTTTCCAAACTGAGCTTCAATTTCGTCTTCAGCCTGTTTCATCATCGTTTTTTTAACCTTGTCGCTTTTAACATCGGCTATCTTTTGACTGTACTCGTTAAATTTAATGCCGGCCAACTTGGCATAGGGATAGGCTTTCTTCACATTCCTCACCAGGCGATCCCATTGCCTCGATTCAGCCGGGTTGCGGTACGAACGTTCGCCCCATATGCGCACTTCATCGTAGTACATAACAGGAATAGTATCGCCGTCAACCACAATGGTCGAACAACGAAACCCTTTGGTATCGCGCGTATTGGTTAAATCCTGAGTCCAACCCTGGAATGTAACCAATATCAGCAAACCAATAAAAATAATCCTCATTGTTTAGGTTTTACATAAACCATTCAATAACTGTACCGTGTGCGAAAAACAGTGCAGGTATTTTCACGGATGCGCCTTGTAATGATCCGTGTGCGGATATATGTTATGCGACTTTAAGCCTGGCAAGGTTCGTTTTACCCAATTTTTCGGCAGCATAAGCCCTGTCGATAATCAGTTCGGTGTGTTTGCTTTGCGAAGGGATATCGAACATAGCATCGGTAAGTATAGCCTCAAGTATGGATCGCAAGCCACGCGCACCGGTACGGAATTCAATAGCCTTATCCACGATGTATTCATACACATCATCCGTAAAACTGAGTTTCACATTATCCATTTCGAATAACCTGACAAATTGCTTGATCAGGGCATTCTGCGGCTCAGTGAGAATACGGATGAGTATTTCGCGGCTCAGCGGGTTCAGGTAGGTAACAACCGGGAAACGGCCAACCAGTTCAGGGATGAGACCGAAACTCTTCAAGTCCTGGGGCGCAACATATTGCAACAAATTATGCCGGTCAATATCATCACGCTCGCGATCGTTGCTGTAACCTATAATATTGGTCTGCATACGGGCTGCGATCTTTTTATCAATACCATCAAAAGCGCCACCTGAAATAAACAGGATATTGCGTGTATTCACCAGGATCATTTTCTGCTCCGGGTGTTTACGTCCGCCTTGGGGTGGAACATTTACATCAGCACCTTCGAGCAACTTAAGCAAAGCCTGCTGAACACCTTCACCCGAAACATCCCTTGTAATGGATGGATTATCGCTTTTACGGGAAATTTTGTCGATTTCATCGATAAACACTATGCCTTTTTCTGCGGCTGCAACATTATAATCAGCAGCCTGAAGCAATCGGCTAAGAATACTCTCAACGTCTTCGCCCACGTAACCGGCTTCGGTTAAAACGGTAGCATCGGCTATACAAAAAGGAACCTGCAACAATCGGGCAATGGTTCTGGCCATCAAAGTTTTACCAGTTCCAGTTTCACCTACAAGTATAATATTTGATTTGTCTATTTCAACATCATCTTTCCCTTTGGCAGCAGGCTGGTTGATACGTTTGAAATGGTTGTAAACAGCTACTGCCAATACACGTTTCGAATCGTCCTGTCCAATAATATATTTGTCGAGATAGGCTTTAATTTCCTGAGGTTTAGGCGTTTCAATGATTTTGGGATCATTGCTTTTGGTATGCTTGATCTCCTCGCTCATGATGTCCTTTGCCTGATCAATACAGTAATCGCAGATATGCGCTTCGAGACCTGCAATCAATATATTGGTTTCGCGTTTCGGACGTCCGCAAAAGGAGCACCGTTCTTCTTTTTTAGCCATATTAATCCTGTTTAATTCAATAAAACCGGTCTGTTGAGCAACGACAGGCTTTACGCTTGATGTTATTAATCATTAATAACCTTGCTCATGCAAAGTTATATAAAAAACCGGCAAAAGTGGTAATTTAATCACTTTTGCCGGATCTGAATTCAGTTACCAAACTACTTAATTGCTTTGACGTCGCGGATCAGCAGTTCATCAATCATACCGTATGCTTTTGCCTCTTCGGCAGTCATCCAGTAATCGCGGTCCGAATCTTTTTCAATTTTCTTAAATGGTTGCCCGCTGTGTGAAGAAATAATATCGTACAATTCCTTTTTCAGCTTCAGGATTTCACGGGTTGTGATTTCGATATCTGAGGCTTGTCCTTCGGCACCGCCCATAGGCTGATGAATGAGGATACGGGAATGTTTCAGCGCGGTACGTTTTCCTTTCTGGCCGGCGCAAAGCAATACAGCGCCCATTGAAGCTGCCATACCAGTACAGATGGTAGCCACATCGGGTGTAATGTATTGCATGGTATCATATATTCCAAGCCCTGCGTACACCGATCCTCCCGGAGTATTCAGGTAAATCTGTATATCCCTTTTTGAATCAACTGATTCGAGGAATAACAGCTGGGCCTGGATGATATTAGCAACATAGTCGTCGATGGGCACGCCCAGGAAAATGATCCTGTCCATCATTAATCGCGAAAAAACATCCATAGTGGCAATGTTCAGCTGGCGCTCCTCAATAATGGTAGGCGATATATATCCCTGTGAAACAGAGGTATACCTATCGAGCATGGTGCTGCTTATACCACGGTGATGTACGGCATATTTACGAAATTCGCTGTTTATATTCATATCTTAGTGTTTTTCGGCATCTAATTTAATAAAATCATCGTAACTGATTTCTTTTTTATTCAGTTTTACCTTTGATTTAACATACGAAGCTACACGCTGTCCATAAAGAGCATCAACGATACGACGGGTTTCCGATGGTTTATCCTTGAGGAATGAATCAGCTATTGATTCGAGTCTTTCCATCAGGTCGTCAGTAAGTTGCATAGTGCGCCATCCCTGGAGATAATAATCTTTTACATAGTCTTTGATCTCCTGGTCGCCTACTTCAATTCCGGCTTCACGGATAATCCTGTTTTCGATCAGCTGCCATTTCATGCCTTCGGCATATTTGTGGTAATCGCGGTCAATATCTTCGGCAGTGAGTTTTCCCTCGTTACTTTCAACAAGCCAGCGTTTCATAAATTCGTCGGGTAAGGCAATAGCGGTAGTTTCAACCAGTTTTTCCTGCATGTGGTGCGAGAAAAGGTGATCGCTATCGGCAACAAAAGCAGTCTCGGATTCCTCCCTGATTTTGTTGCGGAAGTCTTCTTCAGTTTTAACTTCAGCGCCCGGGAAAACTTTTTCGAAGAATTCTTCGTTCAGTTCGGCCGGAGTTTGTACGGTAATTTCGTTAACGGTAAACATAAAATCCGACTCAAGTCCTTCGGCTTCAGCTTTTGCTATTCCGAGCATAGCTGCAGTTTCAACAGCATTGCCTGTTGATTTAAGCGGGTTAAAAGTAAAAGTATCGCCCACTTTGGCGGCTACAAGTTTAGTTTTCAGATCGGCATCAGCCAGGGTATCAACAGCTAGTTTCGAAGTGTTCGAAATACCGTTTTCGAGCTTATTACCCTCAGCATCAAGCTGAACGAATTCGCCGTTCAACACAGCTTTTTCACTTGCAACTTCAGTATTGGTAAGCGTTCCAAAGCGTTGGCGCATATCGTCAACGTATTTGTCGACCATTGAATCATCCACTTTAATTACGTGGTAATCCACAGCAATGGTTTCGTCAACCACACATTCGAACGAAGGAGCAAAAGCCATATCGAAATAAAATTCAATATCGTTGCCTTCTTTCCAGTCGAATTCAGGAGTAAGGGTGGTATTGGGTAAAGGCTGACCAAGAATATCGAGTTTTTCGGCTTCGATATATTCATGCAGTTTGTTGGATACCAGTTTATTTACTTCGTCAGCAAATACGGCTGGACCGTATAGTTTTTTGATCATTCCGAAGGGTACATGTCCCGGACGGAAACCCGGTACATTGGCCTTACGTTGATAGTCCTTCAGTATCTTTGTAACACTTTCGTTGTGGTCAGCAGGGCTGACTACCATTTTAACGGTTGCGGTTAATTCGCCGGTTTTTTCCCTGGTAATTTCCATGGTGATAAAAAAAGATGAGTTTAAATATTCTGTATTAACTTGATTTTCTGTTACTTATTATCCATGTTCTCGCATGTCAAATAAGTTTGCAAAGGTAATATTTTTAATGATTTAATTAACGTTACCTTGCAAATAATGTTTATTTAACTCTCAGAATGAAAGATCGTAACGCCGGATTTGCGGAACAAAGGATTAAGCCTGGCATTGGATCCTGATCAATTATACTTTATTCAATCTCCAGGTTATACTTCTGCAGAAGTCCCAGTACTCCGTTCCTGGAGAACCGGGCCTTTTTTACCTTGTTTCGTTCAGGATCTAAGGAATAGTTGAAAGACGTTGTAAAATCGGCTTTTTCGAGATTGGAATTGTAAAAGATGGTACGCAGCAGGTCGCAGTTTGCAAAAACAGAACCCGAAAGATCAGCGTCAGTAAAATCAGCTTCCTGAAGATTGCAATTTTCAAACCTGTATTTTTTCAGTTTGAGCGTGCAAAACACAGCCAGTTTCAGCATGCAGTTTTTAAAATTTACCGAAAACAGGAAGCTGTTGCAATGCTGGAACTGCAAACCGAGCATTTTACAATTATTGAAGGAAACTTCGTGAAATGTAGTGTTTTTAAGCGTTGCCAGGCTTAAATCGCAATTATCGAAAACACATTCGCGGAATATAAACCCCGAAATATCCGCTTCATAAAAACTGCAGTTTTTAAAGGTACAGTTGTTGTACTCTCCTTTCGGTAAACGAGAATCTGACACATTCAATTTCTCAAAACACTTATTATCAGCCATAAACAATTAAATACAACCCTGGGGTAAAACAAATACAATTCAAGCAAAGGTAAAGTTTATT